>JBFWQN010000001.1:0-42185 GCA_050249405.1 Hyphomicrobiaceae bacterium
GCGACCAGACATCGAAGGTGAAAGCGCTGCTTGGTCCCGTCGGCGGCGGCAAGTCGGTGGCGTGCGTCTATGACAGCGTGCGGCGGCCGAGCCTGATGCCGCCCTGCAACGATGGCATCATCCGCTACCGCCGCGCCATCTGCGGCACGACGTATGGCCAGCTCGAGCGAAATCTCTACCCGACCTGGAAGCGGTGGCTGCCGGAGGATGGCGGCGCGTTCACGCCCGTTGCCGAGTGGAAAGGCGGCGGAGGCCGTTCGGCGGTGCATCGTCTCGAGTGGGAGGTGCTGCGCGGCAACCGGCTGGTCGTCGTCCAGGCCGAGTACGTGTTCGCAGCTGTCGGCGACCTGGCCGTCGAGGAGTTCATGCGCGGCTTCGAGCCGACCGACTTCTGGCTCTACGAGGTCGATCAGCAGCCCGAGGCCATGATCGACATCGGCATCACCCGCCTTGGCCGCTACCCGGCCACGTCGCAGGATGGCGAGCCCGACGCGCTGCCGTGGAATGCCCCGTTTACGCCGATGATCGTCTGTGATCTCAACGCGCCCGACGTCGACAGCTGGTTCTACCAAAAATTCGAGGAGGACCCGCCAAAGAGCTTCTCACTCTACAAGCAGCCGTCTGGAGTAAGCCCGCGCGCCGAGAATTTGAAAAACCTGCGGCCGGGATATTATCAGGATCAAATCGACAGTTTGTCGAAGCGGCCCGGCGGGCGGCATCTGGTGACGCGCATGGTGCACGCGCGCTATGCGCCGAGCGCCGCCGGCGAGCCGGTTTATGCCGACGAGTACAGCGACGACCTGCACCTGTCGCCCGTCGACCTGGTCGCCGCGAAAGACGTGCCGCTCGTGCTTTGCTTCGATCAGGGCCTCGGGCAACCGGCCTGCCTCGGCCTGCAGTTCATGCCGACCGGAGCCACGCATGTGCTTTTCGAGGTTGTGCCCGGGCGCATGTCAGCACGGCGCTTTGCGGAAACCGTGCGGCGCGAGATCGAGCAGGTTTGCCCCGGCATTCCGCTTGCCGAGGTGCACTACGCCGACCCGGCCGGCTTCACGGGCGCCGACACAGAGGATGGTGAGCTCGCCTGGGCCGAGATCGTGAGTGCTGAGCTTGGCATCGAGATCGTGCCCGCCGAGACGAACGAGATTGACGTTCGCCACACCGTGGTTGTCGACGAGCTTTTGAGCCGGCCAGGTCTGTACGTCTCCCGCCGATGCAAAATGCTGCGAAAGGGATTCGTGTCGCATTACATGTACGAGAAGCGGCCGCAGGAAAAGTCGCAGAATAAAAAGCCGGTCAAAAATCTTTGGGCCAATCCCCACGATGCGCTGCAGTACGGCCTGCTCGGAAAAAAAGGCCGCTATGGCGCAATCCGCGGACCGCGCGATGCGCGAGCCCCCGAGCGCCGCATCGGTCACAAGCGCAATCGCGCCGGCGGTTCCGACGACTGCAAAGTGATCGACGCCCCTGTCGAGCTTGGCTGATGCGCGTCGTCGAAGCCGACATCGGCCATCTGTGGCAGCACCTCGAGGCCAAAAGGTGCGCAACGAGCGCGCACGAGTACGGTCTGCTCGTCGGCGAGGTGCTCGCTCGTCGCGCGTATGCAGGCCTCGTCGGCGAGCATCCTGTGGCTCTCGGTGGTGTTCTGGACGCGGCCGACGGCGGCCCCGGATACGCCTGGCTCTCGGTTCTTCCAGGTTCTCTCGAGAAGCGGCTCGTCGTGGCGGTGCGGCACATCCGCAGGACCATGGCGGCGGTCGCCGCCAGCCATCCTGCAGGCATCGCCTGCGCTGTCGACGACGACAACGGCGCAGGCCAGCGTCTTGCGTTGGCGCTGAGGTTCAACCCGGGGCACGGCGCAATCGGCATGTTGAGGAGCTGGCACTGGCATGGCTGACGCACTGACCGGACGCACCGCCCGCCGACAGATGGCGCTTGCGGAGCAGGCGCAAGCCGATCAGCGTGCCGAGCTCGAGCGGCAGCGGCGCAACCTCGATCTGATCGAGGCCGGGCAACGGCGGATCGCCAGCGGCGGTGGCGGCGGTGGCTTGGCTTTCGTGGACGGGACGCTGGCCAACGCCACGCTCGGCGGCCAGACGGCCCCTCTCGGCGGACAGACGGCTGCTCTGGTGAGGCGCTGATGGCGGCGGCCTACCAGTACAAGCTCGAGGACCAGATGGCGGATGCCACGCAGGCTTTCCTGCGTGCGCGGCTGTATCATTCCGAGCTGGTCGATATTTACCGCTACTTCATGCCGTGGCGCGAGCCGATCGTCGAGCGCGCCGGCACGGGTGGTGGCCGCAGCGAGGGCGCCAAACGGACCGATTACCTGTTTGACAGCACCGGGCCATCGTCGGCGTTCGCTTTTGTTGCGAACATGAAGGCCGACTGGATGCCGGCCTTCGACGAGTTTTTCCAGCTGCAGAATGGCCCGCTTTATACGGGCAACGACGCGGCCGACCGCAACCAGGCACTGCAGGCCGTGACCAAAGCGCTGCATGCCTTGCTGGTGCCGGTTCGCACCCGCTGCGACGAGATGTTCGCCGATCTCTTCGCCGGAACGGGCGCCCTGTTGCTGAGCAACGGCGACAAGCGGGCTCCGATCCGCGGCGTCGCCGTACCGACTCGCGAGATTGCCCTCGACGTCGGGCCGTGGGGTGACGTCGAGCGCTGGTTTTGGAAGCGCAACTACAAGGCGCGCGAGATCGAGCAAGTCTGGCCGAAGGGAAACATCTCGGATGCCCTGGCCGCGGCGATCCGCAAGGACCGCAATGCCGACATCGCGGTCACGCAGTACACCTACTGGGACGCGAACGACGAGAATTTCAAGCTCGTTGTCTGGACGAGCGAGACGCAGCCGAGCGATCCGCCGCTCTGGACAGAGACGCTGCAAGTGACGCCATGGGTCACGCCACGCATGTTCGTCGTGCCCGGCGAGGCGATGGGGCGCGGGCTTGCGCATCTCGGCCTGCCCAACGTGAAGACCTTGAACAAGGCGCGCGAGCTGGCTTTGCGTGCCGCCGCCTTCGCTCTTCTCGGCCTGTGGACGCGGCGCAACGACGGCGTCTTCAATCCCGACACGGCGGTGATGGCGCCTGGCGCCATGTGGAAGGTCGGCAGCAACGCCACCGGCGGGCTCGGAAAAAGCATCGAGCGGCTGGACATCCCGGCCAACTTCGACGTGTCGTCGATCATCATCCAGGACGAGCGGGAGCAGCTCCGCCGCGTGCTGCTCGACGACGAGATGCCGGAGCTTGCCGACCGGGTGCGCTCGCCGACGGAGATCGCCGGCCGCATGCGCCGCTACGATCGCAACCGCGGCGGCGCCACGACACGGCTCGCGCTCGAGCTGGTGACGCCGATGGTGCAGCGCGGCGTCGACATCATGGCGCAGCGCGGCATGCTGCCGAAAAACCTCTCTGTCGATCAGCTGCTGACGGAGGCCGTCGTCTCTGCTCCGGCCGCTGCGGCGCAGCGCACCGACAAGTTGGAGCGCATGGTCAGCTACATCCAGATGGTGATGGGGCTGTTTGGACCGCAGGCAGCGGCGCTTGCCGCGAAGATCGAGGAGATCATCCCCGAGATGGCGCGCTATGCCGGCGTCGAAGAGCGCTTCATTCGGCGCAAGACCGAAGCCGAGCACCTGAAACTGCTGATCGACAACGCCGTGCAAGCTGCTGTCGAGCAGGAGCGCAAAGCGCAAAAAGCGGCACCGAAAGAGCCGGCTCCGGCCGAGCCGCCGGCGCCAGGTCAGATGTATTTGAACGGAGCCATGAATTGATCGACGCAGAGTTGCGCGCGCGCATTCTCGCCGGTGAGGCGAGCCTCGACGAGATGATCGCGGTTGGCCACCAGGTCAACGAGGAGCAACAGCGCAGCGAGGATGTCCAGCGGTCCCGCGAGGCGCGCATTCTTGCCAGATGCTTCGAGACGCCGGCCGGCTGCCAGGCCTTGGCGCTGCTGCGCGCCAAAACGATCGACAGGCCGCCGACCGACGAGGAGTTGCGCGCCACCAGCGTCGAGGCGTTTGCGCTCGCGCAGGCGCGCCGGCAGGGCGCCGCCAATCTTGTTTTCCAGGTCCTCGCGGCGCTCGATTATGCCCGCGGCATCGAGAAGGAGCACGACAATGGCTAATGGTACAGGAGCCCCGCCCGCGAGCGGCGAGCCGGCAGCGGCGCCGCCCACGACGCAAGGCAGCCTCGTCCAGCCGGTCGCCACCGCGGTGGTGCCGGCGGCAACGCCTCCGGCGGCCACCCCATCCGGGAGCCCGCCAGCTGCGACACCGCCCCCGGCTGCGACACCGCCGACCGGCCCGCAGGCCTATCATCCGGACGGTCTGCCCGATCCGTTCAAAGGCACGTCCGACCGCGAGACGATCGATCGCTTGTGGAAAGCCCAGAGCGAGGCGCCGAAACCGCCGAAAGCTGCCGAGGACTACAAGCTCGAGCTGCCGAAGACGCTGCAGGGCGTGATCGACCCGGCAAACGACAAAGTCCTGCCGATGTTCCGCGATGTCGCGCTTAAGCTCGGCCTGACGCAGGAGCAGTACCAGGGCACGATTGTTCAGCTCTACGAGGCCATGGGCAAGGCGGGCATGATTGCGCCGCCGATCGACGTGGCCGGTGAGTATGCGGCGCTCGGCGAGGGGGCCCCGGATAAGGCTGGCCAGATCCAGAAAGGCCGCGAACGGGCTGCCGCGATCGGCGATCAGCTCGACGCGATGGTCAATCGTGAGATGCTGACCAAGGAGCTGCGCGACGAGCTGGTCGGCGGGCTCGGCACCGCCAAGGGCATCATCGCCATGGAGCGGCTGTTGTCGCACATTCCGGGCGAGCACGGCGTGCAGCCGCGCGGGCGCCCGACGAGCTCGCCCGTCTCGCGCGCCGAGGTCGAGCGGCGGATGCTCGATCCACGCTACGACGCAACGAAGCCCACTTTCGAGAAGGGCTTCTACGACGAGACAAACCGTCTTTTCGAGCAAACCGCCGGCTGAGCGCAAAAGGTGCGCAGCGACGCCCCGTGCATAGTCTCGCGTTGAACAATCTGCCCCGAGCTTCGAGGACCCTATGCCATGACGATGGAAGTGTCGGCTCACTACCGGACGCTCTGGGACACGCAGGTGCGTCTGCGCTTCCAGTCGCGCGGCAACATGCTGGCTGGAACGGTGATGCCGCCGGTCAGGATCTCGGGCGAGAAAATGTACTTTCTCCGCTCGGGCAAGCTCGGCTCGACGCAATGGGGCGGACGCGGCCACGCGGTTCAGCGGCAGAGCTCGACCGACGACAAGGTCGAGATCACGTCGCAGGAGTGGGACACGGCCTACGAGCTTTATGACCAGGACAAATGGAAGGGCGTGCCGGCGGAGGAGCAGGCGCGCCAGATGCAGGCCTCCAATGCGCTCGGCACGCGCATCGACCGCATCATCTATGCTGCCGTGATGGCGCAGTCGCTGCCGTCTGACCAGATCATCGGCGACTACTCGACGGGCCTGACGCCGTACATGCTGAAGCAGGCCGAGGCCAAGCTGCTGCAGAAGTACACCCCGAACGACGCGGGCATCTATTGCCCGATCCCGCCTTGGCAGTACGGACGCCTCGAGACGTACAAGATTTTCTCCAGCGCCGACTGGATCGGCGGCGACCTGCCGCTGACCAAGCGCACGAAACGGCGCACGTATGGCAGCCTCAACTGCTTCATGTTCGAGCAGGTGCACGCCGACGACTACACGACCAGCACGCAGCTGCGCTTCCGCGTCTGGCACCGCGAATGCGTCGGCGCCGGCCACATCGCGCCCGAGCAGATGCGCCACGAGTGGCAGCGCGAGGCCGAGTACAAGCGCTGGCTGGTGATGCACACGCTCGACGGTGGCGCCACGGTGATCGAGCCCGACGGTGTCGTCGAGTTCCGGGTGAAGGCCGACGCGGCCATCGAGGACGAGGTGCAGCGCACGCTCGCCGTCGCCTGATAACAGATCAGGACCCGAGCCGGGGCGGGCAATCCCCGGCACCATTTCCAGGAAAGCGCTGCCATGACCTTCGATCCAGCCCGCCTCACCTCGCGGAGCGACACGCCCTACTCGCGCTGCGCCAAGTACACGCATCCGACCGACACGCTGGCGGCCATGCAGGCCACGGGCTACTTCGACGCGGCCTATGCGGCGCTGCCCAAAGGCACGACGCTCGAGATGGTCGCCGCGATGGATGGAACGCCGCGATCGGCCGAGGGGGTGGTAACGGCCTCGTCGTCGTCGGGCGTGACCATCGCGATGGCCGAGACGTCGGCGGGAGCCGGTGTCGCGGGCGGCTTCCTCGCATCGCGAAACGGCATCTCCTCGAAAGCGTCCGACGCGGCGGTCGCGCGTTTCATCGCGCCGTTCAAGGGCAAAATCGTGCGGATGGACACCGTGCTCAACGGCGCTCTCGCCACCGGCGATGCCACGGTGACGCTGGCCATCGCGGGCACGCCCGTCACCGGCGGCGTAGCCACGGCGACGCAATCGGGCTCTGCCGCGGGCGACGTCGACACGGCGACGCCGACGGCAGCGAACACCTTCACGCAGGGGCAGCTGATCACGGCGACGGTCGGCGGCTCCTCGACCGCGACGGCTACGCTCGACGTGCAGCTGGTTCTCGAGGAGACGGCCTAACAGGCGTTGCCGGCGCCGCGGGGGAGCAGACATGGACCGCATCCAGATGCTCAACCGCGCGCTGATGCGCATCGGCGCCGAGCCTCTCGTCACGGAGGCCGACGCTGGCGCGCCGGTTCATCTCGCCGTCTACGACAGCATGCTCGAGCGTTTTGCGGCGCACCCGTGGTCGTTCATGAACACCACGCAGCAGCTGCTCCGCCTCGCCGCCGCGCCGGTGCCGGCGCACTTCAAGTACGCCTACCAGATGCCCGTCCTGCTCGGAGCGCCTCGGGCGGTCTACGACCGGCCGGACAAGCGCGAGCCGATTACCGCCTACGATCTGGAGAGCGGCGTTCTGCTGTGCGACAGCGCGCAGATCTGGCTCCGGTTCATGCGGCCGGTCTCGCCCGCGCGCTGGCCCGGCGACTTCCGCGAGGCCTTCGTCACCGCGCTGATGGCCGAGTTGTCGCTGTCGATCCGGGAGGATCGAGCGCTGCATGACCGGCTTTATGCCAAGGCCTTCGGGTCGCCGCAGCAGATGGGCCAGGGCGGCCTCTACGGCATGGCGATGGAGAACGACGCCCAAGGCACGCCGTCCAGCATCGTTGGCGGCGGGGTCAATCCGCTGATCGACGTGAGGTTCTGATGAGCACCAACGAATTGCTCGCCGTCATGGATCGCGAGCAGAACCTATTGACTGAGGACAATTGGCACGCTGCAGCAGCTGTCATAGGCGAAGCTGCCGAAAAGCTGCGACGGCATCGAGAGGTCATGCGCGCAGTAGAGACGTGGTGGCTGAAAGAAGGAATGCAGTCCTTCGATGGGGCGCCGGCCTGCATTTTCTCTCTTAGAGAAACTCTTGACACTTAAAGGAGAACAGCATGGACAGCCTAAAAATAACAGACGAGCAAAGTGCGGCGGTGGCGGTGGCTCCGCGTGTAAGCTTGATCGATATCGAACGCTCGATTGCGGCCGAGTATTTCCTTTTTGGCGATCAGGCCGTTGTGGCATGCGGCATGCCGGACCATCCGGCACTCAAGACGCTGACAATCTGCATTTTGGTGATGACGAATGGCTTTTCGGTCATCGGCAAGGCGTCGCCTGCGAGCCCAGAGAACTTCAATAAGGATCTCGGGCGAAAATTCGCACGTGAAGATGCCATACGACAGTTGTGGCCGTTGATGGGGTTTGCACTGCGCGACCGTCTCTCTCAAAAAACTTCGGCCGTTTGATTTTGGGAGGCATAGGGTGGGCCGCAAAGCCTCGCAGCAGGCGACGTTCTCCAAGGGTGAGCTGGACCCGGACCTTTCCGAGCGCACGGACCTCGAGCACGTCTACGACAGCCTTGCAGTGGCGCTGAATTGCGTGTTCCACCCGCAGGGCGGCGTCTCGGACCGCGGCGGCTTCTCGCTGATCTCCGACGCCGACGTGCTGGCAGCCGGAACGAGCCGCCGGCTGCGGCGCCGCATCGTGCCGCTCGACCTCGACAGCGACATGATCACGGCGGCCAACGGCGGCACGGCGGCCAGCCTCGTCGACCAAAGCCCGGCCACGCTTTTCACGACGAACGCGGTCACCGCATCGCCGTTCGTGGTCGCCGAGATCGACCTCGGTGCGAGCCAGTACGTCGATCTGGTCGACGTGCTCGACTTCCAAAGCGAGCTCGGTCCGGCCGACGGATGCCTGGCCATCGAGTTCTGGAACGGCTCCGCCTGGGCGGCATTTGCCGATCCTCTAGACGCGCAGCCGAGAAAGCACATCCGCACGACAGCGCGGCGCCGGCGTTTCGGCACGGCGCCCGGCGGTCCTGGCGGCATTCGCGTCGCGGCCCGGCAATGGCGCATCGTTCTTTACGCCGCGACCGGCACGGGCACCTTCTCCATCGGCGGCCTGCGGATGTGGGCCGAGACGAGCCGCCTCGGCTCGATCGACGTGCGCGAGGTGGCCCGCGAGCAGGGCGCAACCTATGAGCTGGTGCTGACGGAGCGCAACATCGACGTCTTCGAGCAGCAGCGCTACGTCGCCTCGATCGCTGTGCCGCTGACCGGGCAGCAGGTTCTCGACGTGACGCAGGCCGGCGGCTTCGATACGCTGCTGCTGTTCCACGAGATGCTCGAGCCGCAGCGCATCGTCCGTCAGGGCTCGGGCGGCGAATGGAATTGCGCGCCGCTGGCGATCGAGGACGTGCCCGACCTGAAGCCGCAGATCGTCTTTGCCGGCACGCAGGACGAGATCCAGGACGTGTCCGTGCCCGGTATCACCGTGGGCGCCGTGCTGACCGTGTGTCTCGGCGATCTGATCGGGGCGCCGTTCGTCTACTCGACCGCTGGCGCGCTGCCCGGGCAGATCGCGGCGGCGCTCGGCGATCTGCCCGGCGTCGTCTCCGGCGACTTTCTGGCGACCCTCGCGGACGCGACGCCGACCGCGCGCATCCGCTTCACGGGCGACAACGGCGGCCGCGCCTGGCCGCTGATCTCTGTGCTGACGGCCTCGGCCATCGACCCGGTGACGACCGTGGTGCAGCAAGGGCTGCTGGCGACCGGCGAGCTGATGGGAGAGGAGACGGGCTGGCCGCGCTGCGGCGCCTTCGTGCAGGAGCGCCTGCTGCTCGCCGGGATGAGGGCGGCGCCGACGACGTTCGCGTTCTCGCGCCCGGCCTCGTTCAATTTCCTCGACACGACCGACCCGATGACGGCCGACCTGGCGCTCGTGCGCACGCTCGACGTCGACAGCGTCGAGACGATCTACACGGCGTTCGTCGGCCGCCATCTGCAGCTCTTCACCGAGACCGGCGAATGGTACATCGCCGCGAATACCATCGACGCCACGCAGCCCCAGGGGGCGACCCGCGTGTCGTCGAACGGCATCCGGCGCGCGGTGCCGATCGCCTTCGCCGACGGCGGCTCGCTGTTCGTGCAGCAGGGCGGGCAGACGCTGCGCGACATGCTGTGGTCCGATGCCGAGCAGAGCTACCGCGCCGACCCGATCACGGTGCTGTCACCGCAGATCATGAAAAGCGTGATCGACGTGGCGCACCGCTCGGCCCGCTCGGTGAGCGAGGGCAACCTGATTTTCATGACCAACGCGGACGGCACGGCAGCCTGCCTGACGCTGTTGCGCGGGCAGAACGTGGTGGCCGGGGCGCCATGGCGGTACGCGGCGGACGGCAAGCTGATCTCGGTGCTGGCCGACGTGCGCCACGATGCCTACGCCATCGTCGAGCTCGCCGGGGAGCGCTGGCTGGTCAAGTGGCAGAAGGCGATGCCGCTGGATCATGCCACGACGCGGGCACTCGGCGGAGCCAGCCAGGTGACCGGCGCCTATGATCTGGCCGGGCGCGTCGACGTGTGGGCCTATTGCGACGGCGAGCTGCTCGGGCCCCTTGCCGTGAGCAACAGCGGCACGATCGACCTCGGCCGCGCGACGCAATCGGTGACGTATGGCCTGGTGCCGCCCTGGACCGCGCGCCTGCAGGTGCTGCGCGACAAGCTGGCCCGCGACGTGCCGTTCAAGCCGCCGGCCCGCATCTACGAGGTGGAGTTGGCGCTGAAGGACACTGGCGCCTTGACCATCGCGACGAACGGGGGCGCGCATCGCCCGGTGCCGTTGCAGACCATGGGCGGCATCTACGCCGACGCCGGGCCGCTCGCCACGGAGACGGGCGGCGCCTCGGCCCTGCCGATGCTCGACCGCCTCTATACGGGAAACCGCACCGTGAGCGGGCTCCTCGGCTTTTCCCGGACGCCTTACGTCGAGCTGTCGCGGGACGTGCCGGTGCCGGTGCACGTCAAAAGCGTGCGCATGGAAGTGGTGATGAGGGACTGATGGCGGAGCTGGCAGCCACGGCATTTGCAGCGCTCGCCTCGAGCAGCACGGCGGCGGCTGGCTGGGCGGCTGGAACCACGATCACGACGGCGGCGGGAGCTACCTCGTCGCTGCTCGGCTCGAGCGCTCTGGGGGCGTTGTCGACGGGGCTGACCGTCGCCTCGTCGGTGTCGGCGCTGCTCGGCGGCTACATGTCGTATCGGCAGGCCAACATGCAAGCCGACGTGGCCGGCCTCAACGCCGAGAGCGCGCGCATCGAGAGCGAGGAGAAGGCGATCCGCATTCGGCGCGAGCTGGTGCAGAAGACGGGCGCGGCCCGCGTCGCGTTCGCCGGCGCCGGCCTCGACATCTCGTCGGGCAGCGCCATCGAGCAGGGCTACCGCAGCGAGGCCGATGCCGAGATCCGGTTCGCTCGCAGCGGCGGCGAGATCGCGGCGGCCGGGCAGGAGATGGCCGGAGCGCAGTATCGCACGCGCGGCTATGCGAGCCTGATCGAGGCGGCGGGACGGGCAGCCATCGGCGGCGGCCAGCAGGCGCTGAGCATCGCACGGAGGGGATGACATGGGGCGCATGCCGAGCCTGGTGCCGATCGCGCCAGAGCTGGAGCGGGAGGCGCGGGCGGGGCAGATGCTGCCGCAGCCGCCCGACGACGGCCTGGGCGAGGCCGGCAAGGCTTTGGCCAAGGACTTCGGAAAGATTGCCGAGAAGGTCGGCCTTCTGGCTGATCACGCGGCGACCGTCGAAGGGCACGACGAGGGCCACCTTGCCGGCATGGACCCGGAGTTCCGAACCCGCAAGGACGGCACGATCCGCGGTGAGGCCTTCGACAAGGCAGGGCTTGCGACGGCGAAGTCGCGCATCTCCGTCGAGGTGCACAACGAGATCGAGCAGGCGGCGCTGAAGCATCGCGGCGATCCGCAGTCGCTGCTGAAGGTGATCCAGTCGAAAGCCGGCGGCTGGGAAGGGCAGGTGCCGCAAGAGCTGGTGCCCGAGGTGCGCAGCATGTTCGCCCGAGGCGGCATGGCGGCGTTTCGGGATGCGACGCGGCAGCTCTGGGCGCAGCAGGCCGAGGCGCAGAAAGCGGCCATGCAGGAGGAGCTGGCCAGAAGCCTGCGGTCGACGCAGCAGCTTGCCTACGCCGGTGGCCTCGACGACGCGGCCGTCCAGTCGGCTGCCGACAGCGTGGTGGCGCTGGACAAGACGCTCTCGCAGCGTGGCCCGGACGGCAAGCTGCTCGTCGCGCCGGCCGCGCGCGTCAAGCTGATCGCGGATACGAAAGAGATCGTGGCGCGCGCGCAGCTCGAGGGCGCCTTCGATCGGCAGCCGAGCCAGGAGGCGCGCGCCGAGATGCTGCGCCAGCTCGAGGACGATTTCTCGAAAAGCCGCGGCGTGGCGGCGGCGTTCGATTATCCAACATTCCAGCAGGTTCGTGGCCACCTCGAGAGCAAGCTGCGCCAGGGCGATGCCGCCCAGCGGCAGGCTAATGGCGTGCTGGTCAACGCGGTGAAGGAGGTGGAGCGGCGCGCGACGAGCGGCGAGCCGGTCCGCCAGGAGGAGCTGGCGGCGCTGCAATCGCGCGTGGTGGCGACCAACGATCCCAATTTGCATGCCGCGCTCGACGACGGCGTCGACAGCCTGCGCTTCATGGGGTCGTTCAAGACGCTGCCTCTGCCGGCCATGGAGCAGGCCGTCGACCAGATGCGCCAGGAGATGGCGGCCGCGCCGTCGTCGCTGCTGGACAAGGGCCGCATCGGACGGCGGCTGAAGCATGCCGAGGAGATGCTGTCGAAAGCGCAAAGCGAGATCAAGCGCAACCCGCTGGCCTGGGAGGGCCGGACCGGGATGGCGACCGTCACGCCGCTCGGGGCGGTCAATCTGGGCGAGCAGGGTGCGCTCGAGGCCTGGGGCCATGAACGCCGCGCCCAGGCCGAGGAAGCGGCGCGCCGGCACGGCCTCGGGCGGCCGCAATACCTGGAGCCGGTGGAGCAGCGGGCGCTGGCCAAGCGCTTCGAGCAGGGCGGCGAGCAGGGCCTGCAGGCGGTGACGCTGGTGCGACGGGCCTTCGGCGACGCCGCGCCGGAGGTGATGCGGGAGCTTGGCAAAGAGGCGCCGGCCGGCACGCTGCTGGCCGACCTGGCCATCAAGACGGGCACGACGCCGGCCGTGCTCGACGGCGCGGAAGGGCTGCACATCAAGGCGCAGCCGGGTCACAAGCACGTGGCTCCGGACGCGACCAAATCCAAGCTCTACGCCGACGAGGTGGTCGGCGCCGCGCTGGGGCAGAACCCCGGCTATCTCGACCGGGCCATGAAGCTGGCCGATGCCATCTACGAGCGCCGCGCCTACCGCGACGGCAAGATCGAGGCTTTCGACGACCGGGCGTGGAAGCAGGCGCTGCGCGAGGCCCTCGGCGAGACCGAGGTGGGCGGGCGCAAGTACGGTGGGCCTGCCAAAGTCGGCGGCGGCTGGTTCGGGGGCAGCAAGGTGGTGTTGCCGCCGAATGTGCCGCAGGATCGCGCCTCGTCCATCTTCCAGGCCATCACGCCTGACGATCTGGGCGCGGCCGAAGGTGGCGGTCCGCGCTACGGGAGCGGTCGATCGCTGACGGTGCACGAGCTGCGCTCGGCCAGCTACGTCACCGTCGAGCCCGGCAAATACTGGCTGCTGCTGAAAGGCGACGGCGGGCCAGGCTCGCAATGGGCCGGTGACGGCAACGGGCGGCCGTTCGTGCTCGATCTCGAGCAGGCGATGCGCACACCGACCTTCCAGAAGCGCCGCCCCGACCTCGCGAGGTGACCATGGCCGAGCTGATGCCGCCGGGGCGCGTTGCCGACGATCCCGTTTTGCCGTCCTCGAGCCTCGGCGATGTCTGGACGGCGGCGCTTGCCGCACAGCGGGATGTCGCGAACCCGCTGGCCCGGCAGCGCGTGCTCGACGAGGAATACCAGCGCCGTATCGACGAGGTGGAGAAGGCGACGGGCGTGCGCCTGTTCCACCCGCGCCGGGACATGCCGACGCCCGACGACTTCCGCGAGGCGCAAGACGAGGCCGGCGGCTGGCAAAGCTCCGTCGGCATCGGTGCGGCAACGACGGCTGCCGAGCGGCGCTTCCACCGCCAGCTCATGCAGCTCGGCGAGCAGCACCCCGACAAGGGCGATGCGATCCGGGCGGGCACGACGGTGTGGGACGATGCCTATGCGCGGGTGCGCAAAGCGGAGGCCACGAACGAGGACGTGCTGCGCCGCTCGCCGACGGCTGTCGACGTGCCTCTGCTCGGCCCCGTCGATCCCGTCGGCATGCTGGCCTCGATGTGGGGCTGGGCGCACGATCCCGTGAACCTCGCCACGTCGGTGATCGGGCCGGGAGGCAGCGCGGCGCGCGGCATCCTGTGGAACGCCTCGCGCCAGGCGGTGGCGGGCATGATGCAGCAGGCGGCCGTGGAGCCCTTCGCGCAAGCCTGGAGGGCCGAGGCTGGGCTCGATTTCGGCTGGCGGCAGGCGGCTGGCAACCTCCTGATGGCCGGCGTGGCCGGTGGCGCGCTCGACGCGGCCGGCCGAAGCCTCAACCGCAGCATTCGAGGCAAGCCGCTCGGCGGCACGCCGGAGCCGCCGAGGCCGGCGAACGACGTGGCGCCGCCCGCGCCGCCGCGTGAGCCGGAGGCAGCGCTCGATGCGGCGGTACACCGGTTGCCCGAGGATAACCTGGCCCGCCGTGCTGCCGAGGGCGACGCCGGCGCCATCGTCGAGCTGACCGGCAAGCTCGGCGTCCAAGCCGACGATCCGGCGGCCGTGCGCGGCGCGCTCGAGCAGTTCAAATTCGAGACGCTGCAGGAGACCTCGATCCGCGAGGCGCTCGGCGCCGCCGACGTCGAGGACCGGCTTGCCGCGCAGATCCGGCATCTGGCCGATCCGGAGGCCGAGCCGCCATCGCGGCCTGCCGTGGCGGACGTGATCGGCCGCTCCACGGAGCCGGTTCCGCTTGCGCCGGAAACCGCCGCGCTGCTGCCGGCCGATGCGCTGGAGCGGCTGCGCCAGGGCGATCTGGACCCCGTCACCGCCGCTCGCCTCATCCGTGACGTGCCGGAGCTCGCCGCCGAGCTGCCCGGCACGACGGACCTGGCGCGGGGCATCCATGCGCTTTCCCGGCTGTCGGACGACGGACTGGCCGCTGTCGAGCAGGGCAGCATCCTGCCGTCGTATGCCGCGATCGTCGCGGATGCGGCGCCACCGGCCCGACACGCGGGCATGATCGAGCGGCTGGCGGCGCTGGCCCCGCGCGACGAGGCCGAGGCCCGGCGCCTGGTGGCGGCAATGATGCAGGCGCCGACCGACGCCGGGACAGCCTCCCGCATTCTCGGGCTCGGCGATCCGCCGGCCGCTGCGGCCGCCGACGGGCCGCTTACGCGCACGCGGGCGCCGGAATTCGACGAGCCGCTAAGCGACGGCGCCAAGCTGCAGGCCGAAAGCCTGAAAAGCCTGGAGGAGCGGGCGCTCGATGCCGTGACCGGCAGTGGCCCGGCACCAGCCTGGATGCGCGAGCTCGTCGATACCCTGGAAGCCGCCAAGGCCGAGGGCGACGAGGCCGCGCTGGTCACCGCTTGTAAATTGTTCTGATCACTTCACCTGCGCCGGCTGCGGGCACGCGCCGGTCGCCTGGTGGGCAACTGAAGGCGCACAGAAAATGTCGATCAAGCACTGCCTGACCTCGGCCGTCGAGCAGAAGGCGATCAGCCAGGCTGCCGCCGACGAGCTGGACCTGATCTACAACCGCCTGCGCGAGCAGCATGCCCTGGTGCACGGCGACGTCGAGGCCCGTCGTAAGGCACAGGAGGAGGTGGCCAAGCGGCTGGAGGCCGGTGCCGCCCAGCGGCGGCGCGTGGCCCTGCTGCAGGCGGCCGCCATCGAGCGCACGCAAGAGGCCGTGTTCGGCTACACCAACGCGCGCGGCGAGATCGATCCCGCCCGGGCGCTGATCGAGCTGCTGGAGACGCACGGCCAGCGGGACGAGGGCCTTTCCACCGGCTCGGTGATGGGTCGCTCCAAGGCCATCATGGGCGCTGCGCTTTCCGAGATGGAGGCCATGCTCGAGACGTTCTCGAAGGATCTCACCGGCGGCCGCCGCAACCGCGCGCAGCTCGAGAACGTGGTGCGTGAGCTCTTCGGCGAGGACAGTGGCGACCAGGCCGCGAAAGAGTTCGCCAAGGCGTGGGCCGACACGGCCGAAGGGCTGCGCCAGCGCTACAACGAGAACGGCGGCGCCATCGGCAAGCTGGAGAAGTGGGCGCTGCCGCAGATGCACGACGGCGTCGCGCTGCGCAAGGTGAAGTTCGACGAATGGTCGCGCCGCATCTCCGACCTGCTCGACTGGGACAAGATGCGGCATGCCCTGACCGGCACGCCGATCCTGCCTGGCGAGCGGCAGGAGGTGCTGCAGCACGTGTTCGACACCGTGACGTCCGACGGCTGGGACAATCGCCTGCCGGCGACGCAGCCGCAGGGCCGCGGCGCGCTCTACAAGCAGCACGCCGACCATCGCTTCCTGGTCTTCAAGGACGCGGCGAGCTGGCTCGAGTACCAGCGCGACTTCGGCCAAGGCGACCCGTTCGCCGCCATGATGGGCCATCTGAAGGTGATGTCGCGGGACATTGCCGCCATGCAGATCCTCGGGCCGAGCCCGGATGCGACACTGACGTGGCTGAAGGGCGAGGTGATGCGCGAGGCCGAGAAGCTGCGGCGCGGCGAGGCGGCCCGCTTTGCGCGCGGCACGACGCTGCTCGGCGTTGAGCTCGGCAATCCGGTGAGCCGGGCGACCTATGCCATCCATCGGGCCGAGACAATGTGGGCCCACTACACGGGGGCGGCGGACGTCGCCGCCGGGCAAGCCTTCGCCGCCACCATGGGCACGCTCAGAAACATGACCAGCGCCGGCGCGCTCGGCTCGGCCATGCTGTCGGCCCTGTCCGATCCGGGCTTCGGCGCCATGGCGCGATCGTTCGCGGCAGGTAGCTCGGTGCCGGGCGGCCTCGTCGCTCAGGTCGGATCGGTCGTCGATGCCATGAAGGGCGTGACGCGCGCCGAGGCGGTGCGCGGCGGTCTGATCCTCGACGAGGCGGCCAATACCTTCGGCGAGCGGGCGCGCGAGGCGAACCTGGTCTCGGGCCCGATCATGAGCCGCTACATGGCGGATACGGTAATGCGCGTGCAGGGCCTGCAGGCCTGGACGCAAGCGGGCAAGCACGGCTTCGGCCTGTGGCTGATGGGGCAGATCGCCGACCGCGTCGGCGACGGCTGGGCTACGCTGACGCCGCAGGTGCAGCGCCTGATGCGCCGCTATGGCCTGAGCGAAAGCGAGTGGGACGTGATCCGCTCGGCGGCGCGGCACGATTTATCCCCCGAGGGTGCCGGCGCGCACGTGCTGCGCCCGCGCGAGATCGCCCGCATGACCGTCGACGACCTGGCCATCATGGCCGGCGGCAATCCGGAGCTGGCGCGCCAGGCGCAGGCGGCGCTGGATCGCATCGCCGGCATGAAGGAGCCGCAGTTCCGGGCGTGGCAGCGCGACATGCTCGGCACCGAGCCAGGGCTGCTCCGCAACCTGCTCGGCATCGACTACCAGCTGAGCGCGGCCGAGACGCGGCGCGTGCTGCAGCGGATGCTCGACCGCAACAGCCGCGACCTTTCCCGGCTCGAGGGGGCGCCGTCGATCCCGTCCGATCCGGCCGAGGCCAAGGTGGCGCGCTACTTCCGCGACGTCGCCGAGCGCTATCATGAGATGATCCTGCAGGAGACAGCCTACGCCGTGCCGGAGCCGACATTGCGCTCGAAGGCGATCACGCTCGGCGGCACACGATCGGGCACGATCCAGGGCGAGGCGTTCCGGGCCTTCGGCCAGTTCAAGTCGTTCGGCGTGGCGGTGGCGCTTCTGCATGGCGGGCGAGTGATGAACGAGCTGGCGCAGGGGCGGGCGGCCTACGGGGCGGCCTATGCCACGGCGGGGCTCGCGACGCTGACCGTGCTCGGCATGGTCTCCATGCAGCTGAAGCAGCTCGCCAAGGGCGAGGACCCGCGCGACATGGCCGATCCGCGCAACTGGGGCGCGGCCATGGTGCAGGCCGGCGGCTTCGGCATTATGGGCGATTTCTTCCTGGCCGATCAGAACCGCCTCGGCGGCGGCCTGACACAAACCATCGTCGGTCCGATCCCGGGGCGTGCGGCGGATGTTCTGAAAGCGACGATCGGCAATATCCAGGAAGCGTCCGACCCGAAAAAACAGAAAACGAATGCGGGACGCGAGCTGTTGAAAAACGTCCGATCATGGGACCCGCTGGCGTCGCTCTGGTTCACGCGGCTGGCGTGGGATCGTCTCGTCTACAACAATCTGCAGCGGGTCGTCGATCCGGAGGCCTCCCAGGCATTCGCACGCCAGGTCGACGTCGCACGTCGCGACCGCCAGACGGGGTACTACTGGCGACCAGGCGAGAATATGTGGGACCGCGCGCCGGACATTGGGAACGCATGGCGGAGATGAGAAAGGTCTCCGTTATTGCCAGTTGATCTTCCGGTGGCGAATGCGCGCCCGGATCATCAAGACCGCCTTCGGCGTTGTGAAGCGTTTTCCGCTGTGCCGAAAATTGCGATCCGTCTTAAGCGGAATCATGCGTTTGTCGCAGACTGGTATCCACGGCCAATCACGTATCGCGCGCCCTGGCCACACTTTGAGGCGGTAAGCTTTCCCCCGACTGCGCACTAGTGGCTCCCCTATTCCCATTTGGCCGTTGTCCGGCCGCCCCACTCGCGATAGCACCTGTCTTGCGACCATCCAATCTCGCGCAACGCCTCGATCAGGCGATCTCCGCTAAGGTTCAGGCTCGTGTAAATCTCGAATGCACGCCGTCGAATTTCGGGCGCGAACTGTACGGCGACACCGCCGCCCTTGCGCCCATTCTTTCTAGCCAGCGCTCGCGATGGCGCGTGCTGCCGGCGCGTGATCTGCTCGATGGCGTCCTCGATGGCAAGGTCGCGCTCGGCAAGAACCGTTGATCTGCGGCCGGTTGTTGTCTCGATCCACGAGCCGCGCGCCTCGATGTCGTGCACGCACCGCCACAAAAACTCGCGGCGATTGTCGGCCCGGCTCATGCGGAACGGCGGCATCAAATGCAGATGCCGGATAACGACCTCGTTACCCTGCCGCACGTGGTCAAGGAACGCGACCCAATCGGCCCACGTCGGCCCGACGTCGATCACGCGCGCGCAGCCGAACGCTTCGAGCTCGACGCGCTGAAGCTGAGCCGGATGCCGGGGCATCTCTCGGACTAGACCGATGAGTGTCTTTGATGACCGAACCATGCAAAAGCCATACACTGGCGTTGCAAAGGTGGCAAGCGTGGGCTATGTTCACATCAGCCACCGGACGGGGATTGCGATCGTGAGACGTCGAATGCCGCTGTTTGCTGAGGCGAGATGGGCCATTGCATGCTGGATGCTCGGCTGCATCTTGCGCCTGACCGAGCGCGAGGCGAGCGATGAGGCTATCGAAGCGATCGGCAATCTCGCTGAGCGGCTGAAGCCCGACCCGAAGCACGAAACCGAGTGGATGAGAAAACGCCAATAGGGGCCCGGACGATGGCGGATGCGGAAACCGATGATGATGCGATGGCTCGACGGATAGTCGAGAGCGCGAACGAACTGGCGCGGTCTTTTTATAGGATGGCCGGCTACGTCGTGGCCGAAGAATACCGCTTCGACAAGGCAACGCATCCACAGGAGCGCCTATGCTGGCAGATGGCGTGCAAGGCGTATGAGTTCATCGACGGAACCAGCCCAGAAGATGCCCTTTCGGAAATTGACAATTGAGGCCCCGGATTCCGATGCAATATCGCGGCTACGAGATAACGCAGGAGCAGTGGGACGGCGAGGTCGTGATATGGGTCGAGACCGCTGACGGCCCGTTCGATGTGCCGACCTTAGATCGCGCCAAGGAGTACATCGACGCCATGATCGAGGAAGACGCAGAGATGGCGGATCAGCCGGCTGCTCGGTAGCTCCAGCACTTACCAAAGAGGCCCAGAACCATGAGCACGACGTTGCCAGAACTGCGAGCGATGCAGGCCATAGCAGATGCTGTGACTGATCTCTCGGACGATGAGGTGGCGCGCGTGGCCCGTTGGTTTTCGGATTATGCGGGCCGTAATGCCGGCGGGCAAACCGGACGCGGTATATCAAACAAGTGGCGTAGCGTGCTGACGACGATGATGGCGGGCGAGATGGACATAGACGCCATCCAGCGCGCCGCGACAGAGGCCGGCGAAAGGCTGACACGCAATCAAGCGCGCGCGCAGTTGCACAACTACGTCAACGCCGGATGGGTCGAGAGACTGGATGAAGGACGGTACGCGATCACAGATCGCGGGCGCGAGATGGTAGCGTAAACTTACCAAAGAGGCCCACGCCATTGAGCATTGCAGTCCCATACGAAACGGCCACAAGCGGGGCTAGGGCGCGAGAGGAGATTACGTCTCTTCTGCGGCGCATGGGCTGCGAGGAGGTCGGCTTCATGGACGACTTCAACAGGAACGAAGTGCTTCTCGCGTTTCGCCACCGAGGTCGCCCTGTGCAGCTTCGTGCATCGGCAAACGGCTGGGCGGCGATGTACCTGAAGGCTCACCCGTACAGCTCCAGGACGCGGGGCACACGGGCAGCCTACGAAGCCAAGGCGCTACGACAAGGGTTGCTTGCCGTGAACTCGATATTGCGCGATTGGGTCAAGGGGCAGGTTGTTGCCGTCGAGTGTGGGATGATGTCGTTTGAGGCTGTGTTTTTGCCGCACATGATCGCTGCGGACGGCCGATCCCTGATTGAGCACGTGGCCGATCGGAAGATGCTGCCGCCGCCGACCGACTCGCACTGAGAACGGATCACCAGCAAAGGCCCAGATCATGGACGAATGGCAGCCGATTGAGACCTTGCCGCCCACAGGGCAAGTGCTCGTGACCGACGACGACCCGGACGATGGGGATAGTTACGGCACCATTGAGCTGTGCCGGTGCCCGATGCTTCCTGACGGCAGACTGCTCAACCAGAACAGCGGGAACTTCTCGCGACCGCATGTGTGGAAATGGTGGCGTCCTACGCCGCCGCGCCGGTTTGCCAATGTCCAGCGGCAAGCATCGGTTGACTAGACAAAGAGGCCCCCCGGACATGAGCGTAGTCGATGAATGCCGAGATTGCCCAACAATCATCCGAGAGCGTGACGAGGCGCAGGATTGGGCGGACGATCTGGCCGATTTGATCGCCGCGATAACGGGGACTGACATCGGCGAGCATTCCAACCTGAACAACCCGTGGGAAAGAGCCGTCGAGGCGGCTGAAGCCTACCTTAAGCAACGCACAGAAAGGCCCCGGACGTTGGGCGCGGAGAGGACAGAGAGATGACAGAGCCATTTTACATCTGGCAAAGCGCCGAACAGATGACCGGTGACGAGAGAGCCGCATGGTTTGACAAGTGTGCAGCCGAAGCAAAGGCCGAAGGTGCTAAGCACGCGCGATTCTCGGTGCACCCAACAAACGGATGGGTTTTAGTGGAGGCATGGAAAGAGCGACCAATAGCAGACGGGGCATTGCAGGAGGGAGACCCACGTTGGCAGGTCGCGCCATAACGCGCCGCATTCACGGTTCACTGGCGAGCATCCTCAGGGATGCTCTGGCCGGAAAACAGTAGGATCTGCACTTACCAAAGAGGCCCCGGACATGAGCATGCGCTATCCACGGCTTGCGATGTTGCGCGCACGGCGGCAACGCTGGGAGAACGAACTGGCGGCGCCACATCGAGCGGCGGCGGGTCGTGCACTCCAGGTGGCACGCGAAGAGCGCGCCGCACGGGAGGGGCTGGAGCGCATTATGCGATCGTCTGTAGCTCCAGCGATCATGGACCACATGGCACGCGACATGGGGCGCGGCTTCTACGGCGAGATAATGAAAGCCATGAGAGGCATCTCCGCGTTATCCGGGACGACGACCATTACCGTTCCGACCGGCATGCTGATGGGTGCCGACCGAGAATCGATCGTTTTTCGCGTCGTGGACTGGTGGCGGTCCGAGAACGTGCCGCGCATGTCTTTTCGAGCCATCAGGGGAGAGATGGAGCACCGAGACGCGGTGACGGTCATCGAGGTGCAAGTGCCTGAGCTGCGCTACAGGCATCGCGTTGCCGATCTTTCGTTCTGATCGAGACTTGTCAAAAAGGCCCAGCCCATTAGTTAATCACTTGGTTTGCAAATTAGTGTAAACAAAGCGGGCCGGCGGGGTGTTGGAAGCACCGCGCCGGCCCTTGAACATCCCCAGAGACGACCTGGAGACGAACCGATGTCCGCTTATCACCGCGCCAATGCCGGCGCAATTGCCATGGGCACGCTGTGTGCCTGCCTGGCCGGAGCCGTGCTCGCAGAGAGCGCCTGGCGCACCGGACCCACCATCGGCCACGCGCTGTCGATCGGCGCGCTGCTCATCACCATCGCCGCCGGGCACATGGCCGTCACGGCGCTGCGCCAGTGGCACGTGCTGCGCGCGGCCGGCCTCGCGCTCGTTTTCCTGGTCGGCGTCACCTACACCGTGGTCGGCACCGCCGGCCGCACGGCCGAGCAGCAGCAGGCGGCGATCGCCGCGGTGGACGGCCGGGCCGCCGACCGCGGCCGCGTCGAGGGCGAGCGCGCCCGCATCGTCAAGCTGCGGGGCGAGGCCGAGGCCATGCTCGAGAAGGTGCGCGGCGAGCACCTGGCCGAGTGCAAGGGCGGCGCCGGCAAGCGCTGCGCAGGCCTCGCCCAGTCGATCAACGTCTACGAGGCGGCGGTGACGGGCCGCAGCGCCGAGCTGGCCGCGATCGACCGGCGGCTGTCGGGCCTCGGGGCCGCGGCGCCAGCCAACGGCGATCTGGTCGCCTTCGCCGATCTGC
The DNA here is from genome assembly GCA_050249405.1 of Hyphomicrobiaceae bacterium. Taxonomy (GTDB): domain Bacteria; phylum Pseudomonadota; class Alphaproteobacteria; order Rhizobiales; family Hyphomicrobiaceae. The sequence continues at coordinate 22,400 of JBFWQN010000001.1, forward strand.
TCGGCGCCGTGGCGGGCATGGAGCGCGACGACACGGTGCGCCGCCTCACGGTGGCGTGGCCCTACGTGCTGCCGCTGCTGCTCGAGCTGGGCAGCATCATCTTCTGGAGCATCGGGCTGGCGTCCGCGGTGGCGCCTTCGGTTGCCCACGTGGCAACCGGCGCGCCGATCCAGACGGAGCCGGCGCCGAGCGTGCCGCCGAAGGGGCCGCGGCGGCGGAAGCTCGCCGAGGTGCAGGCGGAGCGCAACGCCAAGCTCGGCTCCTTCACCGAGGCCTACGTGGCGCGGCACGGGAGGCACCCTTCGGCCGGCGAGCTCGGCCACGGCTGCGGCGTGCCGAAGACCAGCGCCTGGCGATGGCAGCAATCCAGCGCCGCCTGACCCGCCAACGGCCGCCCCCGGGCGGCCGCTTCATTTTCGCTTTGATCTTGAGACGTAAGATCCAAGATGAGCGCAAATAATAGACACCAGAAGTCCGCCAAACAACACGCCGGGCCGCAATGGATAAGTCGTTGGAGCGTCCAGCCATAAATAGACGCTGCCAAATAGGCCGAAGCCGCATACCAGAACAACTGCCGACCAAGGAGTAAATGGATTAGCCGTGCCGTACAAATACGATGCCAACCCGACAATGATCAGTTCGTAAATCACCTTTGATCGCCGCCACTAATCGCTACATGGCGCTCCAAAACAAGCGTGATGTACGCCGCCAGCTTACGGTGATCAGCATCGGCCAATGCCTGAAGCTTGTCGCGAAGCTCCGCCGGGATCCGCACCGTGATCTGGATGTCCTTCTTCATGACATGCGTTGTCGGTCAATGAATGTTGACGTGCAACCTTGAACATGACAGTCAATGACAGTCAACGCCAGTCATTGCGAGCCCTGTCATGCGTGAAGCGGTCGAGAATTTAGCGTTCGAGGGCCACCTTGTGAGGGTGGCTCGTCGGGACGGAGAGCCCTGGTTCGTCGGCAAAGACGTCTGCGCAGCCCTCGATTTGCGCAATCACAACGACGCGCTGGGGAAGTTGGACGCCGACGAGCGAGCTGAGGTCGCTATCTCCGACCCCAGCGGCACGAAGCGGGCTGTGGCAATCAGCGAGCCGGGCGTCTATCGTCTCACCTTCTCTTCCAGGAAGCCCGAGGCGGAGCGCTTCAAGCGCTGGCTGGCGCACGACGTGCTGCCGGCGCTGCGCCGGACGGGCCGTTACGAGGCACAGGCGGTGGCGCCGGCCGCGCCGCAGCCGGCCGACGCGGTGCCGGAGAGCGCGATCTACCGCCTGAACCTGGTTCGCGAGGCGCGGCTGCTGTTCGGGCACGAGCGGGCGCGCTGCCTCTGGCGCCACCTCGGCCTGCCGCCGGTACCGCCCGCCCCGCCGACCGAGCGCGACGACGCGGCGCAATGCCTGCGCCACCTGCTCGATGCGCCCGCGCATGAGGGTGGACCGCCGATCCGCAACCTGCTCGAGGCGGCGCTCGACGACGACGAGACGGCCCGGGCCATGCTGATCGGCGCCGGCATCCGGCCGCTGCCCGACCGCGACGCCTTCACGGTGTCGAACCAGCACCCGCGCCTCGCCGCGATCTTCGCCGGCACCGACTGGCTCGGCCGGCACGGCCGCGTGATCCGCCGCCTGGCGGGCATCGCCGTCGCCGGCCCGACGCGCATCGGCGGCCTGCAGCGGCGCGGCTCTCTCGTGCCCGCCGCGATGCTCGAGGTGTAGCAGGGCCGTCCCGCCCCACGCGCCGGTTGCCATGTGGGCAACCGAAGGCGCAACGCAAAAGGTGCGCCCTCGCGACGCGGCCTAGTTTCGGCCACATGACCGTGCCGGCCGCCAACGACAGGATCGCAGGACCGTTCACCGCGACCGGCGGCGAGACGGTGCTGGCCTACGACTTCCGCATCCTGGATCAATCGGACCTCGCCGTGTGGCGGCGGCGCAGCGAGGCCGATCTGCGCCTCGCCCTCGGCGTGGACTACACGGTGACCGGCGTGGGCGCGGCCAACGGCGGCTCGGTGCTGCTCACGTCCGCGGCCGTGGCGGGCGACCAGTACATCGTCGAGGGGGCGCGGCCGCAGGGCCGCTCGACGGACCTCGTCTATGCGCGGGCGCTTCCGGCTCCCACCATGAACGCCGAGCTCGACAGCCTGCAGATGCAGCTGGTCGAGCTGAAGGAGAAAATCGAGCGGGCCATCCTGCGCTCGCGCTTCGACGGGCCGGCGGCGACGCCGCTCGAGCTGCCGCCTTTCAAGGCCAACACGCTGATCGGCTTCGGCGACGACGCGGCGCTGCAGCTCTTCGACCGCGACCAGGACGGCAGCGTGGTGATCACGGCCGGCGACCTGGACTTCGCCATCAAGGATCGCGACCTGTCGGCGCCGCCCGGCTCGCCCGCGGTCGGCGACCAGTACCTGGTCAAGCCTGCCGGCAGCGGCGCATGGGCGGGCAAGACCGGCAAGATGCGCTGGAGTGGCATCGGCTGGACGAACACGATCAACAAGCGCGGCCAGCTGCACTGGATCGAGGACGAGAACGCGATCTTCGCCTGGGACGGCGCCATCCTGAAGGAGGTGACGGGGCGCGGGCAGCGGGACCTGAAGCTCGTCGACTTCGGCCTCGACGAGGGCAACAGCGCGGCGACCAACACGACCGCCGTCAATGCCGCCATCGCCAGGGCCGCCGAGCTGGGCGGGGCCCGGCTGATCGCGCCACGGGGCCTTTTCCAGTGCAACGGCTGGAACCCGATTGCCTCGAACAGCACGACGGTGCAGGGCGTCGAGCGCTTCACCGGCGGCACCGAGTTCCGCTTCAACAATGTCAGCGGCGACTGCATCACGCTGAACGAGAAGGGCCATCTGGCCGTCCGCGATCTCTACCTGACCACGAACGTCAAGCGGACGGGCGGCGCGGCCGTGAAGGTGGGCGCCAGCGCCTTCGCGGCCCGCATCGAGCGGGTGCGCGCCGACTATCACTGGAACGGCTTCGACATCGGTGCCTCGGCGCAAACGCGCATTCTCGACTGCGTGCAGCGCTACCAGCTCGGCACCTTCGGCACGCGGGCGCTCGGTGCTGCCGGCGCGGGCATCTACGGCCTGACGCTGCGTGACATCACGACCGACAATCCCTACGTGCACCCGCTCGGCGCCTATCTCGGCGACTGGCAGGCGACGACCAGCGTGTCGATCGGCGACCTGGTCAAGTCGGGCGGCCGCATCTGGCAGGCGAACAAGAACGGCGCCACCGGCTCGACGGCGCCGACGGCGATCCCCGGCACGACGCGCGGGAGCATGTTCACGACGCCGGTGGTCGACGGCTCGACGGAGTGGCTGTTCGTGTGCTCGGCGAGCCTCGCCGCGCTGCTGCAGGACAGCTACGCTTACTCGGTCTCGGCCGGCGACAGCGAGTTCATCGGCGGCGCCTACGGCTTCCTGAAGCGCGACAGCGTCAACGTCTCGGGCTCCGAGCCGAAGTGGTTCAACTCGGCGAACATGGAGACGGACCACACGCTGTTCGACGGCGTGCGGCTGGAGGCCGGCAAAAACTTCTACGCCGACCAGGGCTGGTGGGGGTCGAGCCTCTCCGGCAACGGCTTCGTGCAGAAGTCGGGCCATAGCGGCGTGTCCATCGACGGCACCCGCATCTACGGCAACTGGTTCCACGGCATGCTGATCGAGGGCTCCGGCATTCGCCTGTCTGGCGTCGAGAGCGCCGTGAACAGCGTGGCGGACGGCGCCGGCCCGACCTTCGGCAGCTACCACGGCATCGCGTTCGCCTCGTCGGCCCGGCGCGCCCGCGTCACGGGCTGCCAGTCGGGCTGGGACCCGGACGGCTACGGCCGCCAGGGCTACGGCCTCTTCTTCGCGGCAACCTCGGACTACTGGATCGCGACGGGGAACATCCTGATCAACAACGACACCGGCGGCTTCTCTGGCGACGTCAACGGCACGACGCGCATCGCCGCCGACAACATGACCTGAGGGGCCCATGCGCTGGATGGATGTGGCCTGGACGCAGCAGGGCATCGCCGAGACGAGCGGATCGGCATCGACGCCGGCCATCGTCGAGTATTTCCGGGAGTGCGGCCATCCCGAGGTGGTGACCGACGAGACGCCCTGGTGCGCGGTGTTCGTCGGCGCATGCCTGGAGCGGGCGGGCATCCGCTCGACGCGCTCGATGGCGGCCAAGTCCTACGAGAAATTCGGCACCGAGCTGCCGCTCGAGCCGCCGCGCGTCGGCGCCGTCGCCGTGCTGCGCTTCGCGGACGGCAACCAGCACGTGGGCTTCGTGGCCGGCGCCACCCCGACGACCGTGGCGCTGCTCGGCGGCAACCAGAAGGACGCCGTCAACGTCACGCACTTCAAGCTGTCGACGCTGGTCGCCCTGCGCTGGCCGGAGCCGGAGGCCGACGCCAAGTCGCTGATGCAGGCGGGCAGCCGCACGGTGACGGCCGCGGTCGAGCAGATGCGCGACGCCGGCAAGGCGACCGTGGCGCTCGCCAGCGGCCTCGGCGCCAGCATCGCCACGCCGGACCCAAAGCCGGCCAAGGCCGTGATCGGCCGCGCGACCGACCTCATGACCGATGCCGCCTCGATCGAGAAGTTCGCGCTGTTCGCGCTGTCCAAGTGGCCGTATCTCGCCGCCGCGCTCGCAGCCTGGTTCCTCGCCCGCATCGCGGTGAAGGCCGGCTGGATCGTGGAGGCTCGCGTCGAGGATCACAACACCGGCGCCAATCCGTCCCGCGCGGGCGCCCAGCCAGCGCAGGGGTGACATGCTTGCCGTCGTTCTCAGGTTTCTGACCGGCCCTCTCGGCGGCATCGCCGCGGCCGGAGCCGTCGTCGTCGGTCTCGTGGCGTCCTTCGCGTACCAGCAGCAATCGGTCGGCGCCCGCAAGCTCGAGGCGCGTACGGAGAAAGCCAATGTCGAGATCCGCCGCCGCGCTGACAGCGCCGCTCGCAAGTCTGTCGATCCTGCTGCTGGCGGGCTGCGCAACCCGTACTACCGAGCCGACTAGCCTCAGCGCCGCCCAGACCGCGACGGCCATCGGCCACGTGCGGCCATCCGCCAAGGACACGTGCGAGACGCAGGTGCAGGTGGCGGAGCAGTCGTCGCGCATCGCCACCATCGCGACCGGGAAGGAGACGGTCTACAAGCCCGCCTGCGCTCCGGCCGCGGACAAGAAAGCGCCGGAGGCGAAGCCGGAGCCGAAGAAGGTGGCCCGCTGGAGCGAGCCGCTGCCGATCGAGACGGCCAGCGCACGCGACACGCGGTAGCCCATGCCCAGCGTCGACATCAACCGGCTCACCTCGCGCTCGGTCAGCGGCCTGATCCGCCTGGCCCAGTACGTGCACCCGACGCACACGCTCGAGGACATGTCGGCGCCGGGCTACTGGAACGCCGCCTGGTCGGCGCTGCCGAAGTCGACGTTCCTCGACATCATCGCGCAGGCCGACGGCGTCGGCGACCGCGCCTCGGCGCTGGTGCTGTCCTCGTCGGAGAAGCTCGGCGTGGTCGTCGGGCAGGCCGTGAGGCTCGACAGCGGCCACTTCGTGCAGGCCGGTCTCGGCGCGCAGCCCCGCACGTTCCAGGACAAGCTGCGCGAGACCCTCTCGATCCGCGACTTCGGCGCCATCATGGATGGCACCAGCCACACGCTGGCCGAGGGCTACAGCACGCTCTCGGCGGCGCAGGCGGCCTATCCGTTCGCGCACTCTCTCGACATGGAGGTCGATCTGGCGGCGGCGCAGGCCGCGGTCTATGCCGCACGCGACCAGGGCGGTGGCGTCGTCTATGTGCCGCAGGGCACGGCCATCTTCTCCGCGCCTCCTGGCTACTCGACGAGCCCGAGCACCATCCGCATCTGCTCGCTCGATCTCGGCGTCGACAACGTGCTGCTGGTCGGCGAGGGCGATGCAAGCCACATCAAGCTGCGCGAGGGCGGCGTCTACGGCGCCATCCAGATGGTGCAGCGGCCGCTGGTCAACGGCCTGCCGGCCATCGAGCGGTCCGGCATCATCGGGCTGCAGGTGGATGGCAGCTACGACCAGTCGACAGGCTCGTTCTCGATCGGGCAGCCGCTGGTCTATGCCGTCGGCACGGTCGACTGCCTGTTCGACGATTTCTGGTTCCATTCCTCGTCGCACTACACGCTCGGCATGCAGAATGGCGGGCACATCGGCACGCGCGTCACGCGGGGCTACCTCGAGAAGTCCAATCAGGATGGCATCGACCTGAAAAACAACGAGAGCCGCAATGCCGGCATCGTGTTCGACGACCTGATCTTCTCGAAGTGCGGGCGCGGCGTGTCGCCGTCGGCGCCGTTTGCGTGTCTCGACATCGACAGCTTCGGCGTCACCGTCTCGAACATCCAGATCCTCGACTTCCCGGAGGACGAGGGCGCCACGGTGCAGGCCGGTGTGCGCCTGAAGCAGGGCCTGGCCGGAGACCGGCTGGACCGCGGCGACGGCGCGCTCTACGCCAACGTCAGCGCCGTGACGGCCATCCGCCAGCCGGCGGCGACGACGGGCGACAGCGCCATCTCGTGCAACACGGCCTTTGCGACCGTGCACGGCGCCAAGGCGCTCGGCGCCTTCCCGAAGGCGTTCGACATCCAGCAGCCGTGCCGGGTGTCCGGCCTAGTGGCCGACGGCGCCGAGGTCGGCTGCAACGTGCGCACTATCTCCGGCGCCGCTGCCACGACGCGCACCGCCACGATCAGCATCGCCGACCCGGCCGTCTTCTCGGCGAGCGCGCATGGGCTGGTCAAGGACGATGCGGTGCGCCTGACGACGACGGGCGACCTTCCGACCGGGCTGGCGACGGGCAAGATCTACTACGTGCTGCAGGACGGCCTCACGGCCGACGCCTTCAAGCTGTCGGCGACGGCCGGCGGGCCGGCCATCGCCACGTCCGGCACGCAGTCCGGCACGCACACGGTCGCGGGGCCGATCGAGCCGTACCTGTATCTGGCGGGCGGCGCCTACGTCGACATCGACGGCTTCTCGGCCCGGAATTGCGGCACGGCCATCGCCACGACGCGGCCGGAGACGCGGATGTCGAGCCTGCTCATCGACAGCTGCGCCATCGGCATCGACTATGCGTCGTCGGCGCCGAGCGGCGGGCACGAGAACGCCGTGTTCCTGAACACGACGACGCCGGTGCGCGTCAACGGCTCGGCCTTCCCGACGTCCTCGACGCTCGTGTTTGAGGACGGCCTCTCCATGGTTCGTGCGCGCTCGATCAAGCAGCGCCTCGAGACCAACTTCAACGCCGGCGCCTTCGAGTACCTGTTCCGCTCCGACCCGGCCGCCGCGAAGAAGGTGCGGTTCCGATCGACGACGGACGAGAGCAACACGCCGAAAGCCGCGGGCCTGCTGGGCTTCGTCTTCGAGGTGCTCGGCACGCAGGCCTTCGACATCGACAGCGATATGAACATCGTGCTCGGCGCGTTGGCGCAGCTCGCGGCCGGCGCCAGCAACGGCTTCACCTACATCCCGACCATTGCCGCGGCGCCCTCGGGCACGCCGACGGCCAAGACGGGCAAGGTGGCGCTGGCCTTCGAGCCATCGTCCAACAAGCTCTGGATCTACACCGGCGGCGCCTGGCGCTATGCAACGCTGACATAAGGAAAGCTTTATGGCCCAGGTCGATATGGCGAAACTCTCGTCGCGGCACATGGCGGCCGGCATTCGCACGGCGCACTACGTGCACGAGACGCACACGCTGGAGGCGATGGCGCAGCCCGGATACTGGGATGCCGCGCACATGGTGCTGCCTCGCAGCACCATGCTCGAGGTCGCTGGAGCCGGCGGCATGAGAGCCTCGGGCGTCGTGACGGCCTCGGACCGTGTCAACGGCGTGTCGGTGGAGCTCAATCTCGACGGCGGCTCGCGCAAGCTCGGCGACGGCGGCCCGGCTGGCGGCCCCTACGCGGGCCAGATCGTGCTGGCCGAGCGGTGCCCGCGCATCTCGCGCTGGCTCGGCGGCTGGATCTTCAGTCCGGCCACCGACGAGCACATCCTGATCGAGCAGATCGGCACCGGGCATATCATGTCGAAGGGCGCCATGATCATCGCGCGCCGCAGCCAGGACGGCGGCGACACGCTGCAGGGCATGCAGACGCTGTTCTCGCGCGCGTCGGACCCATACATCCGGGCAAACTACTGGATGCGGCTGCCGAACGGGCAGATCATCGGTTTGGTCGTGACCGGGGACAACGGCTCGCGCAAGTTGTGGAAGGGAAAGGCGCCTGGCACGGCGCTGACCGGCATCACGTGGGCCGAGGCAACGGCCGAGGTGGGCAATATCGAGACGTTCGTTTACGGCCGCATGAAACCGCTTCCGGCCATCGCGGGTGGCCACGACACGCTCGGCGCCTATATCACCAGCTACGGCGGCGCCTCGCTCGACATCAAGCTGCTCTATACGCAGAATGCCGGCGACACTTGGGCGGCACGAGTGCTCAAAACGGCGTCAGGCCTTCCCGGCGCGCCGCAGGAGGCGACGCTCGAGCGGCTCAGCAACGGCTACTGGTTCATGGCCTGCCGGACCACGGCTAACGGCAATGCCTGGGGCTGCATTGCGCCGCCCGACATGAGCGTATTCGGGCCGTGGATCGACCTGGGCGTGCCGCTCGGAAGCAATATCGTCGAGGCCTACGCCGACGGTGCGCGCTTGGATTTCGTCGTGTTCTATCGTGACGGCTTCCCGGGCTCGGTCGATGACAACTCCATCGTGCAGTGGTCGGCGCTGGCCGACGACATCGTGGCCGATCCGACGGTGATCGGCCGCTCGCAGCGCTCTCTCGTGTGCACGCTGCCGAACCGCATGATCGGCTATCCGGTCTCGACGCGGCGGATCAACGCAGACGGCACGCCCGGCCCGTGGTCCCACGCAGTCCTGGCGCAGCAGGGGCCGGCGACGACGGACCCGACCGGCGATAATGCTGGATCGGGCGCGAGCCTGGTGCTGATCCGCCAGATCCCCGGCGCGGTGGCCGGCGTGATGGCGGCCGACAACACCGTGCAGCACATCACCAACCCGACATTCGACATCTGGCCGCGCGGCACCTCGTTCGGCCCGACGCAGACGGGCCAGGTCACGGCCGGGCGCTGGTACATGAACCCGTCCGGCGCCGACCTGACGGTCAGCCGCGTGGCCGTGCCGGACGCCGTTCGCTATGCGCTGCCGTTCGGCGGCGCGTTCGGCATGCGTCTGCAGAACCCTGGCTCGCCAAACGACTACGCGGGCGTGTGGCAGGGCTGGACCGGAGACGACGCCGGCCCCAAGGCAATCGAGCTTGCCAACCGTCAGCAAATGACGGTGCGCATTGGCGGCTGGGGCACGCCTCCACTCGATCTGCGCACCACATTTCTGATCAACGGGACGAGCGCGTTGCGCTCGGCAAGCCCGCAGTTCTTCCCGGACCCGCAAGGCATCGAGGGCGATGCGCCGTGGCTGGCCGACGTCGAGATCCGTACCAAAAGCCTGGAGCAGCTCTCGATCGCCGAGGATGCCGTCACGTCGTGCGACCTGGCCATCGACAGCGGGCGGCTCAACGTCGAGTTCGACTTGAAGCTGGCGGGCGTTCTGATGATCACCGGGCCGGCGCCGCTCGAGGTGCCGATGCCGAGACCCGAGGTGACGATCCCGGCGGTGGAGCGGTACTTCGAGCGGGTCGGCACTGCCGCATCGCAACCGGTGGCGGCGGGGCATGCCCGCACGTCAGGAATTTTCTGGGGCACGATCAACTACGCACGGAAGGTGAAAAACCCGACGATCACGGTCAGCGGCGCCAGCGATTTCCATGCGCGAGCTGGCGGTAGTGACTTCGTCGGCACGGCCTTGTCCGTGGTCAACGCCGGTCGATCGGCAGCTCGAGCGGCGCTGACGATCACGGGCACGATGACAACGGGCCATGGCGGCGAGATCGAGGTTGTTACCTCGCCGCCATCCACCGCGCCCTTCATCGAGATCAGCTGCGGCCGATGAGCCTCGAGGATCGGGTCGGCCAGGTCGAGCGCGAGCAAGTCCGCCAAGGCGAGCAGCTCGGCAGGCTGTCGGCCGAGCTCGGCGCCGTGCGCACGTCGGTCGCCGATGTCGGCACGGATGTGAAGAAGCTGCTCGAGCGCGAGGCGCGGCGGCCTGGCGTGCCGACCCTGCAGACGGTTGCTGTCACCTGCGCGGCGCTGGCGTCAATCGCGGGCGTCGTCTGGTGGCTGATCGGCGCGTCGCCGGCCGTCCAAGAGTTGCAGGTGCGTCTCGGGCGGCTGGATGATCCGATCGTCGGCCGCGTGCCACGCATCGAGCGCCAAGTCGAGACGCTCACCGGATGGGGCGCCACGATCAGCAAGGGGCGTACAAAAGTCGGAAACGCGCCGTAGCCGAAAAGTCGGACGTTCTAGTTAAGTTCCAGGTCAGCGCACCTAAGCCATTGATTTTATTGGTGGGTGATGAAGGATTCGAACCTTCGACCCGCTGATTAAGAGTCAGCTGCTCTACCAACTGAGCTAATCACCCATCTTTTCAAGGAGTTGGCCCCTTGGGTCAGGATGCAGTCCTGGCCAGTCTGCCGTTTCCCGGATCGGGCCTCAGGCCTGAAGGCCTTCAAGCAACCGCAGCCTCTGCCGGCCTTGCGCCCGTCAGGGAACCAAGGCGCGTGTCTATATATAGTTTGCAGGGCCGCGTCCACTGTCCTTGGCCCGAACCGCTACTTTTTTTGCATCCGCAGGGGCGCGGCCAACCTCACCCCGCGACAGAGCCGCGGCGCGCGGCGCAGGAAATCGGCGGCGCGGATGCCGCGGATCGGATGCCGCCATCTCGGAGCGACCTCCGCCAGGGGCACGAGGACGAAACCTCGAGCGGTCATCTCCGGATGCGGCAGCACGAGCCCGGATCGCTTGCGCGGGCCAGCGGAACGGCCGACGCGGGCGCCCTTGAAATCGAGTATGTCGATGTCGAGCGGGCGAGCACTCCAATGTCCGTTTGGCCGGCGGCCGGCGTGCCGCTCGAGGCGCTTCAGCAGGCGAAGCAGCGCTGCGGGCGCAATCGAGCCTTCGATGCCGATGACGGCGTTGCTATAGCGGGGCTGGCGCGGCCCGCCGAGCGGCTCGGTCAGGTAGAGCGACGAGCACGCGACGACCCTGAGACCGGCCCGTTCGATTTGGTCGATCGCGCGACGCAGCGTTGCCGGCGGCTCTCCCCAGCAGCCGCGCTCGTTGGCGCCGAGCGAGCACCAGACGAGGCGCTGTGGTTGGCGACGGCCCACGCGGTTCTCCATATAGGTCCCAGCAGTTTTTCCAGTCAGTAAGTGGCCGGCCCTTCCCTTCCAAGACCGGATTGGGATATATGCTGGATTTTGCCGCAGTCGCGTTTCCGTGGGCCATCGCATCCAACGATGTTTTGAGCGGGTGCGCCGAGCCGAAAAGTTGGCCTGTGGCGGCATCAACAAGTGATTTCAAAAGGCGATCATCATCATGTTCTTCTATCCGACCGAGAGAATCGCCCTGTTTATCGACGGCGCCAACCTTTACGCGACGGCGAAGGCTTTGGGCTTCGACATCGATTACAAGCGCTTACTGGGAATCTTCCGCACCAAGGGCCGACTTGTACGGGCCCTTTACTATACGGCGCTCGCCGAGGATCAGGAATACTCTTCGATCCGGCCACTGATCGACTGGCTCGATTACAACGGCTACACGATGGTTACAAAGCCGACCAAAGAGTATACGGACTCGTCCGGTCGGAGGAAAATCAAGGGAAACATGGACATCGAGCTCTCCGTCGATGCCATGGAGCTCGCCGATCATCTCGATCATATCGTGTTGTTCTCGGGCGACGGAGACTTCCGCTCGCTGGTTGCCGCCTTGCAGCACAAGGGCCTGCGCGTGAGCGTCGCCTCGACGCTGCAGACGCAGCCACCGATGGTCGCGGACGAGTTGCGCCGGCAAGCCGACCAATTCATCGATCTCGCGGACTTGGAAAAAGACATTTGCCGCGATCCATCGGCCCGTATTCCGCGCGAGACGCGCGAGACGCGCCTGCAGCAAATTCGCACCCAGCAGCAGCGTGGCCTCGAGCGCGAGCCGTTCCCTAACGACGACATCGACGTCTGACTCTGACCGGGCACCGATTGCGATAGCCAGGCGCTGCACACGTTCCAGACTTGCGGGCGATCACTCGGCTTTTGAGCCGACGCTGCGGGCATCGGCCAGATCGTTGCCGGTGAGGCCAAGGCAACCTATGTTGCCAAGATCGGCCCCACCATGCTGACCGAGTGAAAGCAGCCATTCGGAAATTGCCGAGGCGCAGCTTCCGCCCGGGGCCGAGGCGCCACGGAGCGAGATTCGAGCCGGGCCGTGTCCAAGTCAGTGGGGACCAACCGCATGCCCGAGACCGACGATCGCCACTTCATCTATTTTGCCGATCCCATGTGCTCGTGGTGCTACGGCTTCGCGCCCGTCGTGGAGCAGCTCGCGGCCCACTTCGACGGACGTCTGCCCGTGCGCATCGTGATGGGCGGGCTGCGTGCGGGAAACCGGCAGCCGATGCGTGAAAAGGACCGCGACTACATTCGTGGCGCCTGGAAGAATGTGGCCGAGGCGTCCGGGCAACCGTTCGATCACGCATTCTTCGATCGCGAGACGTTCACCTACGACACCGAGCCCGCCTGCAGAGCCGTGGTGGCCATGCGCAGGCTGGCACCCGGTCAGGCGCTCGCGTTCAATCGGCGCGTGTCCGCATCGTTCTATGCCTCCAACCGCGACGTGACCGACGACGAGGTGCTGGCCGATATCGGCGCCGAGGCCGGCATCGAGCGAGCCTGCTTTCTCGCCGAGCTCCAGAGCGAGGCGTGCCGGAACGAGACGTTCGGCGACTTCCTGATGGCCAAGCAATCGGGCGTCGAGGGGTTTCCGCTTCTCGCGGCCGGCAACGAGCGAACGGGCTACGCGCTCGTCACCCACGGCTTCCGGCCGATCGACGGACTGATCGAGGCGATCGACGACTGGCTGGCCAAGGGCGCCCCTGTGACGCAATAACGTCCGTCGACGACCGCAGCTGGCCCTCGAGCCACGTGGCGGCTAGATAACCCATTGCCTCGATCTGGATCGAACGACCCATCGGGGATTTGGCGAGCCGGTCGCGAGATGCGGGCGGCCGAAGCCATCCGACTCCATGGATCCGGGGAGTAAGGCGCTGGAAAGCCGCTACAGGGTCGCCCTCGAGGCAACGCAGATCGGCATCTGGACATGGTGCCGGTCGACCGGCTTCATCGTGTGGGACGAGCAGGCGTCCGCCATCGCCGGCATCGGTCCAGAAGCGCGGCTCGAGCTGCTCGACTGGGAGTCGCTCGCACACGAGGACGACCGGGTGAAGGTCCGCGACGCCTTTGCCGCGGCGCTCGACCCCGCCGGCGAGGGCAGGCTCACCATCGAGGCACGCTTCATTCGCCAGTCCGACAGGATGGAGCGCTGGCTGTCACTCTACGGCCGCTGCGAGTTCCATGATGGAGCGCTCGACCGGCTCTGCGCAGCCGTCCGCGACAACACCCTCAGCCGCAGCATCGAGGCCGAGACGGATCGCATCGAGGCGCGTCTCGCGGCCATCGTGTCGATCGCGGCCGACGCCATCATCTCGCTCGACGGCGAGCAGCGCATCACGCTTTTCAACGCCGGTGCCGAGCAGATGTTCGGCCATGTGCGGCACGAGGTGATCGGGCAGAGGCTCGATGTGCTGCTGCCCGAGCGCTATCGCGACGCGCACGCGCATCACGTGCGCCGGTTCGGGCAGGTGGGCAATGTCGCCCGCTCGATGGGGCAGCGAGCCGAGATCTTCGCGCGCCGGAAGAACGGCGAGGAGTTTCCGGCCGATGCCTCGATCTCGCATATCGAGGTCGGCGGCGAGCGCATCTATACGGTTGTGCTGCGTGACGTCTCCGAGAGAAAACGCGCGCTGGACCAACTCGTCATGAGCCAGAGCGAGCTCGAGGCGCGCGTGGCGGAGCGGACCGCCGAGCTGCAGGCCGAGATGAGACGGCGCGAGGAGACGCAGGCACAGCTCGTGCGCACCCAGCGCATGGAGGCCTTCGGCCAGCTGACCGGCGGCATCGCGCACGACTTCAATAATCTGCTCACGGTGATCACCGGCAACCTGGAGTTGCTCGAGATGCGGCTCGAGGAGGACCGGTCCCTGGCTCTCCTCAAACGTGCCCACGATGCAGCCGAGATGGGCGCGAGGCTCACCTCCCGCCTGCTCACGTTCGCCCGGCGTCGCCAGTTCTCGCCGGCCCCGCTCAATCTGAATGAGCAGGTGATGGGCATGGTGGACCTGCTGCGCCGGACCCTCGGCGAGGACGTGGACCTCAATGCGCGGCTGGCACCCCGCCTCTGGACCGTGCGAGCCGATCCGAGCGAGGTGGAGAACGCGGTGCTCAACCTCGCCATCAACGCGCGCGACGCGATGCCGAAAGGCGGCCGCCTTGTGATCGAGACGGCGAACGTGACTGCCGAGGAGGGCCAGATCGGAACCATCGATCGCCTCAGCTCCGGCGCCTATGTCCGGCTGTCTGTCTCGGATACGGGGACCGGCATGAGCCCCGACGTGTTGGCGCACGCTTTCGAGCCGTTCTACACGACCAAGCAGCCGGGCAATGGCACGGGGCTGGGGCTCAGCACCATCTACGGATTCGCCCAGCAGAGCGGCGGCACGGCGACCATCTATTCCGAGCAGGGCCTCGGCACGACGGTGAACATCTATCTGCCGAGGGCCGATGAGGGCGCCGCGCAGCAGGCGCCGGTCCGCAATGGCGAGCTGGCGGTGTCGGCCGGCGAGAGTGTGCTCCTCGTCGAGGACAACGCCGAGGTCCGCGAGGTGACGCGCCTCCGGCTCGAGGGCCTCGGCTACAGGGTGGTCGAGGCCGAGAACGGTGCTATGGCGCTGGCGCTTCTGAGCGAGGTCAATGGTGTCGACATCGTTTTCAGCGACGTCGTCATGGGCGGCGGCTTGTCCGGTTTCGACGTCGCACGCGAGGTCCGGGCACGCTGGCCGCAGACTCGCGTGCTGCTGACGTCCGGCTACCCCGACGACATCCTGCGCGAGCAGGAGCCAGCGCTGCACGAGTTGCGGATACTCAGAAAGCCATATAGCCGGGCCGAGCTGGCAACCACCCTGCGCGAGATCCTGGACGCCTGACAGCCTTTGCTCGCGCCGGACGGCCGTCGCACCATTCGCTGGCCGCCATGACGCGCATGCGACCCCGCTTGCGGGGCCGATTATCGCACCCGCCCACTGCTCCCCCGGCAGGCGATCAGCCCATCGCCTTGCGGTGCATCCGCTCGGTCCAGTCCATGGTCAGGTTCTGGAAGAGCCAGCGGCTGCGCTCCTTGAGCCGCCGGTAGGCCGCTCGCATGTCGAGCACCAGGGTAATGCGGCGGCTGCGGCTCCTGAGCTCGCCCACATCATGGGTCGCAATCGGCGTGAAGCCGATGACGCGCGTGTGGAAGCCGTAAGGGCTGTGCGGATCGTCCTCGAACACGTCGGTCACGAGATGCGTGTAGCCCCGCGCCATGATCTCGGCGAAGGCCGCCCGCATCAGGCTCGTCGCGACCGAGAAGCGGCCCCGGCGCTTGGCCACCACGGCGAAGCGCCCCACCTCGGCGATGCGAGAGCCGGCGAGCAGCTCGTCGACCTTGAATGACGGGTCGATCAATTTGAGGCTGTACTTGGCGTACTGCTCGATCGGCGGATCGAACAGGATACGCAGCACGCCGACCGGCTCCTGGCCCATCGTGGTCACGAACCACGCAATGTCGTCGCACGCGAGGTCCGTGATCGGAATCTGGCTTTCCGGCTCGACGATCCAACCCTTCTCGCGGGCGTAGGTCTGTCGCAGAACCTCGATGACCTGCTCACGCTCGGCCTCGCTGGTCACTCGGCGCGTGATCGCGTGCTCATGGCGTCCCATGACGAGGCTCCTGTGGCAGAGGCTCCCAGGACTTTCCCGAGAGCCGGGCAATCTCAGTCATCATCGTGGCATGCCAGGCGCGCACCTCGCGCGCCGCGACGGGGGCCGCCGACAGCTTGGCCGGAGGCCGGATCGGTGCGCCGAACGTGACGTCCAGCATCGGCCGGCGCTCGCCGGAAATGAGGCGGATGCCGGCTGGAACGATCGGCGCACCCGATTCGAGCGAGAGGCGAGCCGCGCCGTAGCGTCCGCGCATGAGACGCGCGGGATCGCGATTGACGGTGCCTTCGGGAAAAATGCCGATGCTGCGTCCGGCCTCGAGATGCGCCAGCGCCCGCTCGTGCGACGGCTCGGACGGCGCGTACAGCGGCTTCAGCGCGTTGAGAAAGCGCGGTCGAGCCGACTTGCGCATGACGACGATTGCCCCCGAGCGGCGATACAGCAAGCCTATGCCTGGAATCATCTGGAAATTCCAGTCGGCCAGGAAGTGCACGCGACGACCGCCACGATGATACATCAGCAGCGCTGGCAACGCCACCGCCTCCAGGCGCGATGCATGATTGAAAGCGAGCACGAACGGATCGCGATCGGACGAAATGTGCTCGATGCCGCGAACCGCCGCGAAACGGTGCAGCATCAGGGCAGCGGCTGTGCGCGCGATCGTGCGGTCGAGGAGGCGGCCGAGACCAGGAAGAGGGTGGCGCATGATCTCGCGCACGCCGGGGCAGCGCCACGGCGGACAGTCCATGACGTCGCTGAACCGACCGTCGGAATCGGCCAGTGCCATGTGCAGGCGTCTCCCCTCCCCAATCGACTCGAAAGCGAGCCGCAAGGGCTGTTCATTGCATACGATCTTCGCGACCAAACCGACCGGCGTCAACGCGGTGCGGTCGCCCCATTCCACCGCCTGAGGACGATCCGGGCTCAATTCGGCGCCGTCGTGCTCGGTGCATCCGACTTGTTCTTCCAGATCAGATGAATATTGCGGGCATAAATGAACAGCCCCATGCCTTGGCCGAGAACGAACACGGGGTCGGCGCGGTAGATCGCATAGGCAAACAGGAGAGCACCGCCGGCCACGGAGAAATACCAGAACACCTCCGGCACGATCGATCGCTTGGCCCGCTCGCTGGCGATCCATTGCAGGATGAAGCGCATCGAGAACAGCAATTGCGCCACGAAGCCGACCGACAGCCAGAGCAGCTCGGTCGTCGAGACGGAGGCCCACCATGCGGCGAGTCGGGCCATCGTCATGTTGACCGCGCCCCGGGGTGGCCGCCTCGGCGACTGTGGACCTGCCCTCCCGTCGCGCACCGTGGCACCACGTCGCCGGCATCTCCTGCCAAGGGCATGTCGATCGTCTCCGCCTTCATGTCGCCTCGGTGGCGCTGGAGCGGCGCGAGGGCTCGGAGCGCCGCGTTTGACAAGTCATGCCGGCAACCTGCCGCCCGGCATCGCTGTCCTCGACGATCGGCGGCACCTTGGTACGCCGGCGGATCCAGGCGACGCCGAACAGATCATAGATGCCGACGAGCGCACGCCCGAGATTTGTGTATTTCGACTTGCCGGCCCGCCGAGGCCGATCGTTGACCGGCACATAGGCCACCTCGTGCCCGTAGGTGATGAACAATGCCGGCAGATAGCGGTGCATCGACGTGAAGAACGGCAGACGCAGGAACGCCTCCCGCCAGTAGACCTTGATGCCGCAACCGGTGTCGGGGCACTGGTCCTTCAGCACCCTGTCACGCAGCCAGTTGGCGAAGCGCGAGGCGAGCCGCTTCGAGCCCTCCGCCTTCCGGTCGACCCGGATGCCCCCGACGAGAGCTGGTCCCTTGCCGCCCGGCGCCCCGAGACGCTCGAGCAGACGTGGAATATCGGCGGGATCGTTCTGGCCATCGCCGTCCAATGTGGCGATCACCGGGCTGGTCGCGGCGAGAATGCCCGTTCGCATGGCCGTGCTTTGCCCGCTGCGCTCGCCGTGACGCAGATAGCGCAGCCCCTGCAGCGCTCCCCGCTCGACGAGCGTCTTGACCTCGGAGCCAGTGGCATCCTCGCTGCAATCGTCGACGACGATCACCTCGGCGAGGATTGCGGGCGGAACGACTGCGTAGGCTTCCTCTACGAGGCGGCCGATGTTGCCCGCCTCGTTCAGCGCCGGAATGACGACCGTGACGCGCATCGCGCTCGAGCTCCCGATTGGGCGGCGGCTGCCTCGCATCGCACAGGGCCGGGACGGCGCACATGCGCCGACCTGACGCGGCGCCCGGTATTCCACCGCCGTTCTCGGGCCCGCCACCCAGGCCGTACCGGCGATCACCGCAACCATTCGACCAGGTCGGCATGCGGTGGACTTCCACCCCAGCCAAGCAGCCTGTAAATGAGCCGGCAGCATGGCCATCCGGGCGGGCGGATCGGCTGGGCCGAATGGACCGCGTCGCAACAAGGTGTCAGGAATGATCAGCGCCGCACGCACTGCACCCGCCGCCTCGGGCCCGGCCGAAGGGCAGTCGTCCGTCGTTGCTCTCCTGCTCGCGATGCTCGCGGGGCTCCTCGTCGTGCGCCTCACCGCGCTCGCTTTCAACGCGACCGACCTCTTCTTCGACGAGGCGCAGTACTGGAGCTGGTCGCGGGAGCCCGCGTTCGGCTACTACTCGAAACCTCCGCTGGTCGCAGCGCTCATCGGCGCCGCGGGCACTGTCTGTGGCGACACGACGTTCTGTGTGCGCCTTGCCTCGCCGCTCCTGCACGCCGTCACGGCCGCGCTGGTGTTTCTGGTGGGGCGACGGCTCTACGGAGATCGCGTCGCACTCTGGTCGGCCGCAACGTATGCACTGCTGCCCGGCGTCTCGCTGTCGGCGGGCCTCATCTCAACGGATGCGCCGCTCCTTGCCGCCTGGGCACTGGCGCTGCTCGGCCTTGTCGGGCTCGTGCAGGCGGAGCGCGGCATTGCCCCCGCACTGGCTCTCGGACTTGGCCTCGGCCTCGGCCTCAATGCCAAGTACGCGATGGCCTTCTTTCCCTTGTGCCTCGCGGTCTGGCTGGTCGCGACGCCGAGCGCGCGCCCGCTGCTGAGGGACTGGCGGCTGTGGGCAGGGCTCGCCCTGGGCGTCGCTTGCATCGTGCCGAACCTCGTCTGGAACATCGCGAACGGCTTCGCCACGTTCGCCCACACCGCCGACAACGCGAAATGGGGCGGCTCCCTCCTGAAGCCCGGCAAAGGTCTCGAGTTCATGGCGGCGCAGCTCGCCGTGTTCGGTCCAATTCTGATGGCCGGGCTCGTGCTCGCCCTGCATCGCGGCTGGCGCGAGGGGCTGGCCCCGGCGGACCGCCTGCTGGTGTCCTTCACATTGCCGGTGCTGGCAGCCATCACGGCGCAAGCGTTCCTCTCTCGGGCGCACGCCAACTGGGCGGCCACGGCTTATGTCGCGGCGAGCATCCTGGTGCCGGCGACGCTACTCAGGCTCGGCCGCTCGCGGTGGCTCACGGCCTCGGCCGGGCTGCATATCGCCGTGCTGGCCATGCTCGCGGTCGGTGGCGCCTTCGCCGGACGATTTGCCGTGCCTTTCGCCGGTGACCCCTACCAGCGGACGCTCGGATGGGCCGGCATCGCCGACCGGACGTCAGCTGCACTGGCCGAGGCACGCGGCTCGGGCCAGCCATATGCCACCGTGATCGCCGACGAGCGTGCCGTGACCGCGGTGCTGCTTTATTACATGCGTCGCGAGCCGACGCCCGTGCTCGCGTGGCGATCGGGCTCGCGGCCGCTCGACCATTACGAGATGACGCGGCCCTTCAAGGGCGCGGGCCAGACGCCCGTTCTGCTGGTTTC
>JBFWQN010000002.1:0-35798 GCA_050249405.1 Hyphomicrobiaceae bacterium
GAACCGCGACGTCCTCAAGGTGCCAGAGGTCGGCGAGGTGGTATTGCCGGTCGACTTCTCGGAGACCGAGGAGGCGATGCGCACCAATCTGGCGACGCGTGCCATGGCGCGACGATTGCTGAAGGACGGCGTCACTCTCGTGATCTTCCCCGCAGGCGGAGTCGCGACCTCGCTGCGGCCGTTCGGACCCGCGGAGGAGCTGCCTTGGAAGCTCTTTACGGCCCGGCTCGTCCAGCAGGCCGAGGCGAGCGTGCTGCCGGTGTTTTTCGAGGGCCAGAACAGCCGGCTGTTCCAGCTCGCGAGCCGTGTGAGCCTCCCGCTCCGCCTGTCGCTGCTCGTCTCGGAGTTTCGCCGGTTCGCCGGAGCGCGCGTCCGAGTGCACGTGGGCGCGGTCGTGCCGTTCGAGGCGCTCGAGCATCGTGGCGACCGGCGGCGACTGACGGATGAGCTTTACGCACGGGTGCACAAGCTCGCACCCGGAAATCGCTCGAAAGAGCTTGCGGAGCTTAGGCCGTCGCCAATCGTGGATCGCCCGCGTTTTCCCTGGGAGCCACGTGCCTCGCAACCCGTCATCGAGGTACAAACGCGCGGCCTATCCGGCGCGACAGCGCCGACAAAAGGCCGACAGGCACTATTGGCGGCGAGCCTGAGGCAGAAATAAAACTGACAAACGAAACAGCGATAACCGGGGCCACTTTCGGACACCCAGAAACCGAGGAACCAGCCCAGAGAAAAAGCCATGATACCGGAAGCCCTTGTCGTGCTCGCGGCCGGCGCAGCCGGCGGGCTCGTCTATGCGCGATCGAGGCGCGCCGAGCTCTACCGGTCGCTGGAGCGACGGGTCGGTCACATCGCTGCCGCCACCCGGATCGATACCGGCGACGCCTTGCAGCGACAGCTGCCGCCATTCGACGACTGTCTCGTCCGTATCAGCGGAATTTTTCCCGATGCGACCATCCAGGAGCTTCGCCGGCAGGCGATGCAACTCGTTCGCCCGGAACGCAGCTACGTCCCGGCGCACAAGAAGGGCGGCACAGTCGCCTACGAGAGCCTTTTCGAAGCAGCGCCTGCAATCATCGCGCTCTATCACTCTCGAGCGATGCGCGACCTGGTCTCGCGTATCGTGGGAATTGACGTCGCTCCCACGCCCATCAACGACCAGAGCTCGCTCTCGGTGCTGTTCTACGAGAAACCGGGCGACCACATCGGCTGGCATTACGATCATAATTTCTATCGCGGCCGACATTTCACGGTGCTGCTTCCGATCATAAACGAAGGACGCGCCGCAGGTGGCCTCAGTCACGCAACCCTCAAGGCCGCAATAGGGGGCATGGAGACCGACATCGCGACGCCGCCGAACACCCTGATCGTGTTCGAAGGCGCGTGCGTCAATCACAAGGTCACGCCGATCATCGACGGCGAGCGGCGACTCGTCATCTCGATGACCTACTGCTCGGACGCACGCGCCAACGCGGCACAGGGCGCGCTCCGTCGCATCAAGGACGTGGCCTTCTTCGGGCCGCGCGCCTTGTGGACCTGAATGTCCTCATGTCAGCAGGCGCTCGTCGGGCTGCATTTCGGCTGAGCGTTGCCTGGCCAGGCGCATCGTTTCTGCCTGCTTCAACTGGAGCAGCAGGCGCGTGGCCGGTGAAGCCGAAGCCGGCTCTTGCGGCCCGGCAGCCGGCACGAGCCGCTGCCGCTCATGGGCTCCGTCCGTCTTGGTGCGTGTGCTGGCGATCGTAAGGATCGGGTTGTCCGGCGCCTCGAGATCGAGCTCCTCGAGAAACCGCTCGCGCAGCGCCAGGAAGCTCTGAATGACGGCGTCCCGGGCCAGGCTGCGATCCAAGGGCCGGGAGGCATCTGCATGCCTCGGATCGAGGGCTTGCAGCACGCGGCGCATATCGTGGAGAGGCTCGAACGGATAATAGCCGATCCTCTCGGAGGACTCGCCGACGTTCGCGTAGACGCAACGCATGTTGTCCAGTGTTTCCGACATGACCTTGAAAGCCGCCAAGTACTGCCGGTGATCGGGCGCGGCCAGATGCGTGTAGTCGATCAATGCCGACTTCGCCTTGACGATGTCGCGCCATTCCTCCTTGAGCGCTGCAATAAAGCTCTGCCGGCGCTGGTAGATGCCGGCAAGGAAAGTCGCGACGACGGTCACGAGAACCAGCGCCATGTCCTTCAGGTAGTCGTAGATGTCCTTCGCGAGCTTCTCCCACGGCGTGCCGGCGAGGCCGGGGACGTGCTCGGCGAGCTTGGTCACGAGGGAGATCGCCAGCACCAGGAACAGGACGACATACGACCAGCGCAGCGTGCGGCGGAGCTTGGAGCGGGTCATGCGGGCGAACCTTCAAGGCGGGTGGAACGCAGCGGTAGACGATGTGGCGGGCGGAGGACTGTGCGGGAGACGCGGCCGACATTGCCATGCGGGAATTGGTGCACCTACGATAAGGGTCGCTGAACCGTCGCAGCCGAAATTTCATGGTGCCACAGAATGTCCGAGCCCAAGCCCAGCTATACGCACGGCATCTCAGAGACGCCACTTCTCGGTGAGACGATCGGACAGCACTTCGACCGGACCGTGGCGCGATGGGGAGACCGGCTAGGCCTCGCCGTCCGCCAGCAGGGCATCCGGTGGACCTGGCGGCAGCTGGGTGAGCGCGTGGATGCGGTCGCGGCAGGACTTCTGGCGCTCGGCCTCGAGCCCGGCGACCGGGTCGGCATCTGGTCGCCGAACAATGCCGAATGGGTCGTCACGCAATTCGCGACGGCAAAGGCCGGCATCATCCTGGTCAACATCAATCCCGCCTATCAGCAGGCGGAGCTCGAGTATGCGCTGAACAAGGTCGGTTGCCGGGCGCTGATCACCGCGACCCGGTTCAAGTCGAGCGACTACATCGCGACACTCTCGGCGCTGGCGCCGGAGCTCGCCGGGTCCGAGCCAGGGCTACTCCGCGCGGCGCGGCTGCCGAAGCTCGAGACCGTGGTGCAGATCGGCGCTCCGATCGCGGCGGGGGCCTTAGCGTTCGAGGCGCTGTCGGGCCTCGGCGGCGACACGGAGCGGCGGCGGCTCGCCGATCTCGCCCAGACGCTGCAGTTCGACGATCCGATCAACATCCAGTTCACGTCGGGCACCACGGGACTGCCCAAAGGCGCCACGCTCACGCACCACAACATCCTCAACAACGGCTACTTCCTCGGCGTGACGATGCGCTACACCGAGCACGACAAGGTGTGCATCCCGGTGCCGCTCTTTCATTGATTCGGCATGGTGATCGGCAATCTCGCGTGTCTCACGCACGGCTCGGCCATGGTGCTGCCGGGCGAGGGGTTCGATCCACTGTCGACGCTGCAGACGGTGGCGGAGGAGCGGTGCACGGCTCTCTATGGCGTGCCCACGATGTTCATCGCCGAGCTGGATCTTTCCGAGCGAAAGCAGTTGGACCTGACCAGCCTGCGAACCGGCATGATGGCCGGCTCACCCTGCCCGATCGAGGTCATGCGGCGGTGCATCGACGAGATGGGTCTCGGCGAGATGACCATCGGCTACGGCATGACCGAGACGAGCCCGGCGAGCACGCAGACACGGATCGGCGACAGCCTCGAGCAGCAGGTCTCGACCGTGGGACGGGCGCTGCCGCACATCGAGATCAAGATCGTCGACGCCGAGGGCCGCATCGTGCCGCGCGGCGCCACCGGCGAGTTCTGCACGCGCGGCTACTCCGTGATGCTCGGCTACTGGGACGACCCGGAGCGGACGGCCGAGGCCATCGACCGGGCTGGCTGGATGCACACGGGCGATCTCGCGACGATGGACGAGGCCGGCTACTGCCGCATCGTCGGGCGGATCAAGGACATGGTGATCCGTGGCGGCGAGAACATCTATCCGCGCGAGATCGAGGAGTTCCTTTATCGCCATCCAGCCGTGCAGGACGTGCAGGTGTTCGGCGTGGCTGACGCGAAATACGGCGAGGAGCTTTGCGCCTGGATCAAGGTCCGCCCCGGCGCGACCGTGACGGCCGAGGACGTCAAGGCCTTCTGCCAGGGCCAGATCGCGCACTACACGGTGCCGCGCCATGTTCGTTTCGTCGACGAGTTCCCGATGACCGTCACGGGCAAGGTTCAGAAGTTCATCATGCGCGAGCGCATGACGGTGGAGCTGGGCGGGATGGGAAAGGCCTGACGAGGCGGTCGACGACACGTCCGGCCTAGCCGATGCCGGCGCGTATGGTGCCCCCTGGACAGATGGCGCTCCGACTGAGGTAGGATGCGGCAATCTCGACCCAGGAGGACACGCCCGTGGCACGCATCCGGCATATCGCAATCCAGACGCAAGACGAGGAAGCGACGAAGAATTTCTATGTCGAGAGCTTCGGCCTGAAGGTCATCAAGAAGCTCGATAACGAGAAGATCGCGGGCTACTACCTCAGCGACGACCACATCAACCTCGCCGTCCTGCGCTTCAAGAACGACACGCTTGCCGGCGCCGAGCGCGGCAAGGGCTGGAGTGGCATCCATCACATCGGCTTCCAGGTGGACAGCCTCGAGGAGGCGACGGCGCAGCTCGCCAAGACCACGGCGAAGCCACGAAACGACATCAACGTGGCGCTCGGGCTCGGCGTCGGCGGCGCCCCGGCTGGCCACGGCAACGTCGAGGTGCGCTACATCGGCCCCGACAATGTCAACTTCGACGTCTCCGAGACCGGCTGGGTCGGCACGCCGAGCAACAAGGCGAAGCCGGCGTAGGGGCGGGTGGGCGCGGTGGTGAGTGAAGTGGGGGCTGTGGGTGCTGTAGCTTGCGCCCACGCCACGAGCCGGCAGCCCGCGACCCGCGTCGTCCATTTCACCAACCCCCAGCTTTCATCCTCGCGCTCGTCGCGAGGATCCACCGGCCCGCAAGTCGGTCGGCCGTGGCCGGCGAAGGGCGCCGGGGAACGAGATTATCCACAAGCGGCCATCAACATCCTCGGCGACCGGAACGGGCGGAATGGCAGATCATGGACTGACAGCTGGCGTTTGAGACGCGCTATACTATTTTCCGCTGCCCCGCTTGCGTCGCCAGAGTTCAGCGCCCACGAAAGCGATCGCGACGAAAAAAGCGCAAAGCACTGGCAGGGCAAGTTTGAGCCAGGCTCTACCCAACAAAAACGGCGTCCCAAAAACCGCTTCGTTCATATTGTACAATCTATTCATGGACAGAGAGAAAGCAAGATTCCTCAATGCGCCATGGATCGCCGGCTGAAAAAAGTCGAAGCTGACCAATACGGAGCAAATTGATCCTGCGACGATCACTGCCGATCGACCGGACTTTTCGGGCGCAATGTACGGCAATCGGGACATGGCAAAGAAGGCTGCGGCCATGATCGCGACCGAAAAGAAGGCCATCATCCCGCCAGCAGCAGCGAACGCTTTTGTCATAAACTCAATCAAGACGTCAGCGATATCTTTCCAGAAGCTAACGGTCGTATCGCCGCCAAATCCGCCCGGGACAGCGATAGCAAATGATAGATGCTGCATGAGGTACGCTAACCCCTCTAAAGGGACAAATACTAGTAGCTGCGCCAGTAACAGCGCGAGCCCCAGTTCCATGGCCCTTGTCGAGCTGATGTGAAGTTGGCCTCCGGCATTCATGATCATGGACAACGTGATACCAGTGAGCGTGGCGACTACGGCGGAGAGCAGGACAAAATCCCAGCCAGAAATACTTATGCCTTGATGGAAGCCAAGCAGCCACGTGGCGCCGATCGCCATGGCAAAGTAGCGCATTTTCGGCGTGCCAAGCCGTTCCTTGTCCGCAAGGAGGCGGCTGCGCTCCTGCGCCGGAAAATGAATGAGCGTGGCTGACACATAAGCGCGCAACAGGTCCCAGCGACCTGTCCGACGTACCGACACATCGTGCTCAAGAGCATGTGACAAAGCCTCAAGCTCTCCCCCTCCTCCCCACACGCCGGCGGACACATCGGCGCGGAGTTCCATTAACGCAACGATAAAGCCCGCATAGCGCTTAAGCGCGTATAAGCCGACCGGGATGGCGACGGCAATCGTGGCCCCGAAGGCGGCAATGGCGATCAAGCCTCTAAGCAGGATGGACAACGACAGCGCTTGGCCGGACCTGACCGCATCGGTGAAACCGACTGCCGCGATGAATAGCACAGCCAATGAAGTGATCGCGATCGCCACGACCGAAGCGGTGGTGGCACCTCCGAGCAAGGCATTGTGCCGGCGCATGACAGGCAGGTCGTGATGAACGAGGTGCGCCAATTCATGGCGAAGGATGGCGATCGCAAGAGGGTCATCACGAAGGAGGCGTGCAAGCAGGCCGGAGCTGACTTCGATAAGGCATTCGCCATCTGAATCATAAGCATGGGCAAGGACGCCAAAGTGCGGACGGCATATGAGGCCAGGGGGAGCAGCCTGTCCGGGTGTGCCGAGAGACGACCAAACTTTCGACAGCCTTGCAACGACGCGGGTGCGCTCGTCAGCCCCCAATTCAATCCTGGAGGCAATCATGCGCTCGTTGGTCTCGCGGAGCTTCCTGCCCTCCGTCGCGTAGCCCCAGATCATTGCGGTAAGCGCAATCGCGGCCGAGACAAGCGACAGAGCCGTGGCAGAAGGAGTAAGTGACAGCGAGACGCCTGCGAAAGCCCAGCCCAGATAGATCATGATGCCGGGAAGCCAGACGCCCAGCACCGGCACCAGGACGAAGACGAAAAGAGCCTTATGGACGTTGATCTCGGCGTTGCAGGAGGCCAGGAGCCAGTTCTCCGTACGATCAAGGCTTGCCCAAAGCAGCCGAGACTTCAGGATTCCGTAGGCTCTTGATGACCATGTCTGTTTGAGTTGCATCAAGACCTGCTTTCACGGCCGCCTGCTTGAGCTTGGCCTCGGCTTCGGCCAGCGTCAGGGTCGCCGCATCCATTGACCATGTCTTCCGGGCCAGCGCCTTGCTTGCATCGATGGTTAGCTTGGCGAGCGCATCGCCACCCTGCTTAGCCAGTGCCTTCGTGTATTCCTCCCAAAGCAGCCGCCCGAACTCGACCAGAACGATAGGCAGAAGGGCGACCACAAACTCGACACCGAAATCTCCCGGCCTGCGCGACTGTGCTACCGAATCGGCAAGAGAGTCGTCGAGCGCTTTCGTAGATGTCGATTGCCGGGCGATGGCCTCAAGTGTGCTGGCTGATATGCCGTCATCGTTTGCGCGCAGTATTTTGGAGGCGATCCAGACAGCAAACTGATCTTTATCGTTCATGGCGCACCCTCGCGGTTTTCATGGTTGGCCAATGCGTGCAGGAGAAACTCCCGCCATCTTTAGCGTCGTCAGTCGTCACGGCGTGAAAAGTGATTTCGTCCAGTGCAAGGACTGCCATCTCTCGTTGTCGTCTTCTCTGCGTCACACCAGATACGACAATGGCAATTGTGTCGCTCCAAAGGAATTGTCCGCGAGTAGTTCTAAGGAAAAACTATTTACAGCCACTCGCTTTAACGCAATACACCAATTGCTGCGCAGCACGGGCATGGCAATCCGCTTGCGCTTGACCACGGTAGTTCCGTTCGCAGGCTCTCGCGTCTAGATCATAGTTCCGGGCGCAGCCTGCCTTGATATCATTGCAGTTCGCCATGGCGGCAAAGGAGCAGGTTGTGGCCAGCAAGAAAACGAGTAGCCGAGCTGAGTGCTTTTTCATGGTGGTATTTCCTCCAATATGCGCTACATCGCATTCGCCAAAATGGCTGGTCGCAGTTCTCATTCCGTTTCATGCTTACGCTGTTACGTCGAAAGCGAGGCTGGCCCTCCTGCTTCGGTCCACGATTCTCGCGCGCCCATCTCTTCGTCCAGCGTCCTGACGCATTGACAGTAACCGGACGCGCCACGAGATGGCAAGCTCTGCCAACGGCTTATGCCGCTATGGGTCACTCTGGACGATAGCGTGAACTGACCATGCTGCGCCCGCTCACGTCTCTTATCTCCGCATCCCCCCTTCCCTTCCCCACCCTCACGCCTTCCTGAAATGGCACGCCACCGAGTGGCCGTGCTGGCCCTGCTCGAGTCGGGGTGTCTCGGTGGCGCAGCGGGGGAGCTGGCGGATGGGGCAGCGGGTGTGGAAGTGGCAGCCGGTAGGCGGGCGGATCGGGTTAGGGACGTCGCCCTCGAGCTTGATGCGGTGGCGCTTGATCTCGGGGTCGGGGATCGGCACGGCGGAGAGCAGCGCCTCGGTGTAGGGGTGCAGCGGGCGTGCGTAGAGCTCGTCAGACGGCGCGATCTCGACGATGCGGCCGAGATACATGACCGCGACGCGCGTCGAGATGTGCTCGACCACCGACAGGTCGTGGGCGATGAAGACGTAGGTGAGGCCGAGCTTCGCCTGCAGGTCCTCCAGCAGGTTGATCACCTGCGCCTGGATCGACACGTCGAGCGCCGAGACCGGCTCGTCGCAGATGATGAGCTTCGGCTCGACGGCGAGGGCACGCGCGATGCCGATGCGCTGGCGCTGGCCTCCCGAGAACTCGTGCGGGAAACGGCGCATATGCTCGGCGCGAAGGCCCACCGTCTCGAGCAGATGGACGACGCGATCCTCGTGCTCGCGGCGCGACTTCGCCAGGTTATGGATGATCAGCGCCTCGCCGATGATGGCGCCGACCGTCATGCGCGGATTGAGTGAGGCGAACGGGTCCTGGAAGATGATTTGCATGTCGCGGCGCAGCGTGCGAAGCGCCTCGCCCGAAAGCTCGGTCACCTCGCGGCCTTCGAAACGCACGCTGCCGGACGTGGGTGTGATGAGCTGGAGAATGCAGCGGCCGGTCGTGGACTTGCCGCAGCCTGATTCGCCGACGAGGCCGAGGGTCTCGCCGCGCTCGACATCGAAGGTGACGCCATCGACGGCATGCACACGCGCCACCTCGCGCTGCAGGAAGCCGCCGCGGATCGGGAAGTGCTTCTTGAGGTCGGTGACCTGGAGCAACGGCTCGCTCATGGGGCGGGGCTTCTCCTCGGGCCTCAGTAGAGGACGCAGGCCACCTTGTGGCCGGGCTCGACCTCGCGCAACGGTGGCACCTCGGCGAGGCACTTGTCGCTGGCGAGCTTGCAGCGCGCGGCGAAGCGGCATCCGGGCGGTGGCCGCAGCATGTTGGGCACGGTGCCTGGGATCGCCTCGAGCCGCTCCTTGGCCTTGCCGGCGCGGTCGAGCCGCGGGATGGAGCGGATGAGGCCCTGCGTATAGGGATGCAGCGGCCTGGCGAAGAGCTGGCGTACCGGCGCCTCCTCCACCACCTTGCCGGCGTACATGACGACGACCCGCTGCGTCACTTCGGCGACGACGCCCATGGCGTGCGTTATGAGCATGACCGCCATGCCGAGACGGTCCTTCATCTCCTGAAGCAGATCGAGGATCTGGGCCTGGATCGTGACATCGAGGGCGGTCGTCGGCTCGTCGGCAATGAGCAGCTTGGGATTGAGCGTCAGCGCCATGGCGATCATCACGCGCTGGCGCATGCCGCCCGAGAACTGGTGCGGATAGTTGTGCACGCGCTCGGCGGGGCTCGGGATGCCGACCAGCGCCAGCATCTCTGCGGCGCGCGTCATGGCCGCCTTGCGCCCCAGCCGCTCGTGGCGGCGGACGACCTCGGCAATCTGCTCGCCCACCGTGTAGACGGGATTGAGCGAGGTCATCGGCTCCTGGAAAACGATGGCGATCTCCTTGGCACGGATCTCGTTCATCGCATCCGTGTCGAGCGGCACGAGATCGCGGCCCTGCCAGAGAATGCTGCTTCCCTCGACGATCCGCCCGGGTGGCATCGGGAGCAGCTTCAGCACCGACATGGCGGTGACGGTCTTGCCGCATCCCGATTCGCCGACGATGCCGACGGTCTCGCCAGCCAATACGTCGATGTCGACGCCATCGACCGCGCGTATCCAGCCATCGTCGGTATTGAAGTGGGTCTTGAGGCCTCGGATCTCGAGGATGGGCTTCTTCGGTGCGGCTCGGTCCATGGGATCAGATCACCTTCCGCGGATCGAGTGCGTCGCGCAGGCCGTCGCCGAGGAAATTGATGGTGAGCACGGTGAGGAAGATGGCCGCGCCCGGGAAGAGGGCCCAGTGCGGCGCGATGTCGAGGTGGTCCTTGGCGTCGAAGAGGAGGCGGCCCCACGTCGGGATGTCGGGCGGGAAGCCGAGGCCGAGGAAGGACAGGGTCGATTCGAGAATGATCGCCACCGCCACGTCGATGGTGCCGGCGACGATCACCGGACCGAGCGCGTTGGGCAGGATGTGGCGCACCACCTGACGCATGGGGGAGGCGCCGAGGGCCCGAGCCGCCTCGACGAACTCCTTTTCACGGAGCGACAGGAACTGCGCGCGCACCAGGCGCGCGACCGGCATCCAGCGCAGCCCGCCGATGATGGCGACGATCAGGACGAAAACACCTCCCTCGGGACCGAGGACCTGGTTCAGCTTGTCGCGGAAAAGGTAGATGACCAGCAGCAGCAGCGGCAGCGTCGGCAACGACAGGAAGAGGTCGGTCAGCCACATCAGGAAGGCGTCGACCCAGCCGCGCGACATGCCGGCAACAGCACCGATCATGACGCCGACGACGACGGCGACGGCCATCGCGGCCAATCCGACCGCGAGCGAGATGCGGCCGCCGTACAACATGCGGGCCAGGAGGTCCTGGCCGAGGTCGTCCGTGCCGAACGGATGTGCTCGCGACGGCCCCTGCAGCGTCGCGCCGAAATCGATGTCGTTAATCGGCAGCGGCCAGAGGAGTGGGCCGAGCAGGATGGCCGCGATCATCAGGGCGAGCACAACGAGGCTCGCCAGCGCCAGCCGATGCCGACGGAATCGCCGCCAGGCCTCGCGGCGTGGAGAGTAATAGGTCGCGTCCGCTGCCCGCTCAGCTGTAGGAGATGCGAGGGTCGAGCCAGCCATAAAGCACGTCCGCGATCAGGTTGAAGAGAACAACGAGGCAGGCGAAGACGAACGTGACACCCATGACGACGGGTGTGTCGTTGGTCAGCATGGCCGAGATCAGAAGCGAGCCGATCCCAGGCACCCGAAAGATCTGCTCGGTGACGATAGCGCCCCCGAAAACCGCCGGCATCTGGAGGGCGACCAGCGTGACGACCGGGATCAGAGCGTTGCGAACCACATGCTTGAGGATCACGATGCGCTCTTTCAGCCCTTTCGAGCGAGCCGTCGTCACGTAGTCCAGGCGGATCACATCGAGCACGGCCGAGCGCACATAACGAACGAGCGAGGCACCCTGGAAGAGACCGAGCACCGTCACCGGCATGATCGTCTGCTTGAAGTGCTCCCAATAGAATTGCCAGCCCGTCGATGGGATGTCGGCGCGATAGACGAACGGCAACCAGCCGAGCCAGATCGAGAAGACGAGAATCAGCAGCAGTCCCGTGAAGAACGACGGCAGAGAGAAGCCGACGAAAGCCAGCGTGTTGGCGATCTGGTCGAAGACCGAGTAGGGCCGCGTGGCTGCATAGATGCCGACCGGCAGCGCGACCAGCAGGGCAAGGATCTGCGCCGAGCCGATGACGATCAGCGTCGTCGGCAGACGCTGGAGGATCAAGGTGTCGACGTTCACCCGGCTCTGGAACGAGAAGCCCCAGTCGCCCTGCAGCATGGCGGCCAGCCAGCGGAAGTAGCGGAGGTAGACCGGGTCATCGAGCCCGAACTTCTGGCGCAATGCGGCTGCGACCTCCGGAGGCACGTTCGGGTTGGTGGCGAGCTCCTGAAAGGGATCGCCCGGCGCGAGCGCCAGAACCGTGAACAACACCACGGAGATCCCGAGCAGGCTCGGGATCGCTATCAGCAGCCGCCGCAGCAGGTAGTGGAGCATCGGCGACCTCAGCGGACAATGAGCAGCGGTGACTCGGGGCTCATGCCTTGCGGTGCCAGCTATGCAACGACCACAGCTCGATGTCCCAGCCGGTCATGGTAACGGCAAGCGTTTTCGAAACGGCGCTGACCGAGGGTCGGGCGACGACGGCGATCATGCCGATGTCGTTGACGATGAGGTCGTTGCACTTGATGAGCAGCGCCGTCCGCTTGATGGGATCGAGCTCGACCTGAGCCTGCTTGTAGGTCTCGTCGTACTCCTTGTTGGCCCACCTCGCCCGATTGCGCCCCTGCCACTTGTTGTCCTTCTGCGCGATCTCCCAGGAGGCCCACTGGTTGAGGAATACCTCGGGGTCCGGCTGCGGCATCGTCGTCGTGTACATTTCGAGGTCGCAATAGAACTTCGTGAACGTGTCGGGGTTCGCCACGTCGGACGAGAAGAACACCGAAGCGGTAACCGCCTTGATCACGATGTCGATGCCGGCTTTCTGGCAGGCCTGCTTGATGATGGCCTGTGTCTTCTGTCGCGGCTGATTGATCGAGGTCTGGAAGACCATCTTCAGCTTCTTGCCACCCTTCTCGCGAATGCCATCGGCGCCTTTCTTCCAACCGGCGTCCTCGAGCAGCTTCGCCGCCTTTTCGATATTGAACTCGTACTTGGTGTTGGGCGAGCGGAAGCGTTTCGGGTTCTCGACATAGTTGGCCGTTGCCTGACCGGTACGCCCGTAGATGTGCTTCTCGACGGATGCCTTGTCGACGAGCAGCGACAGGGCTTGTCGCACGGCCGGCTCGGTCAGGAACGGGTGCTTGGTCTTCATGCTGGACCGCTCGCCGTCGACCTCGGTCCAAGGGTCCGTGTTGTTCAGCAGGATGTGCTCGATGTTGCCGCCCTGCGTGATGACGACCTTGCCCTTGCCGCCCTCCTCGAGCTTGGTGAGGACCGAATCCTCCACCTGCATATTCCAGGCGTGATCGAACTCGCCGGTCTGCAGAACGGCGCGAGCTGCCGATACCGCGTCGCCGCCGCCCTTCATCTCGATGGTGTCGAAGTAGGGGCGGTTGGGCTGATGATACTTGTCATTGAGCTTGCCGCGGACGGTATCGCCCGGCTTGAAGTCGACGAACGTGTAAGGGCCGGTTCCGACCGGGGCCAGATTGGCCGGGGCCTCGCGCGACTTGGCGCCCTTATAGGCCTCGAACAGGTGCTTCGGGATGATCTGGCCCTGCTGGTAGCCTACGAAGGCGTCGGCCCAGAACGGCGTCGGCTTCGGGAAGCTGATCTTCACCGTGTGGCTGTCGATCTTCTCGACCTTGATATCCTTGTAGTTCCCGGTGGTCGTCGCCGAGGTGGCCGGATCGGCCGCGAACTCCCACGTGAACAGCACGTCGTCGGCTGTGAACGGCTTGCCGTCGTGCCACGCGACGTCCTTCTTCAGCTTCCAGACGACCGATTTGCCGTCCGGCGAGAGGGCGCCATTGTCCCGGCTGGGGATCTCGGCAGCGAGCACGGGAAACAGGTTGCCGTCCGGATCCCAGGCGGCGAGCGGCTCATAGAAGATGCCGGACGCGTTCTGGTCCTTGGTGCCCACGGCGAAATGCGGATTGAGCAGGGTCGGCGCCTGCCAGAAGAGCACGCGCAGCGGGCCGCCGCCGCCACGCTTCGTTGGCGCATAGGGAATGGGGGACTGAGCCATTGCCACGCCGCCGAAGGCCAGCAGCTGGTTGGCAAGGGGCGCCGTGATGCCGACGGCGGCCATGCGACCGATGAAGGAACGGCGAGACAGGCGACCGTCCTTGACGTCGCCGATGAGCTTCCTGAGCCTGCTGTCGTCCACTTAAAGCCTCCCTTGGCCCGTTCGGGCGCGTCGTTCGGAAAAGCGATCAAAGCAGCGGTCGCCTTGGCGGTCAATTGCGCTACAGGGTGGAACAGCGACCTTTCTGCCTATTTGGCAGGCAAGGGTGACGGATGGGGCCGCGCGCGCCCGCTACCAAGAGTTGCGGCTTCGCGGCAGGCCGCGCCAGCAGACTGTGGCGCTAGTGCCTCATTTTCCAGACAGACTGCAGCTTCCTGTACCGCTCCGAGCCTGATGGGCGGTCTCCGGCGTGGACACTGGCGGCCGAATCACGGCTCCGTCGATCCGGGAAATTCGCACATTCGGACTTTTCGCGAGCGGGGATACGCCGATGACGACGTCGACACGGGGCAACGCGGGGCGCGTCTCGAAAGGCCGCCTCCAGAGGCTGCAGAAGACAGCACAGTACGCTGCGATGGGCGGCGCCATGATGGTGGCCGGCACGTCGGGTGCCTGGGCGCAGTGCGTGGGAACAACGGGCACCGCCAACGGCGGCCAATTCACTGCAGCCCAACTCGTGCCTTTCGGCAAGGGTGTTGCAGTGGCTTCCGTGATCTCGACGATCAGCTCGATCACGACGTCATCGGTTGCGCAATCCGGCGCCTTCACGGGATCGCCTCCCAATGCACGCGAAGGCCAGACGGGCGGCGGCGTGTGGGTGCGCGAGACAGGCGGCTACGTCGACACGGAAGCAAACTCGACGACGCGCGCCTCCGATCCGGCCCGCAACTTCACGGGCACCGAAGGCTGCAATATCAAAACCGAGACCACGTTCAACAGCACGCAGCTCGGTTTCGACATTGCCCGACTCAATGTGCTCGGAGGTGCAAACTTCTTCCTCGGTGTCACAGCGGGCTACAGCGAGGCGACCTCGAAGGATCGGACGATCGGAGAAAGCACCTTCAGCTCAGAATGGGAGGTGCCGTTCGCCGGGGTCTATGCCGGTCTCAATGCCGGTGCCGTCTCTCTCGACGCTCAGGTTCGCTGGGACGCCTTTCGTGGCACGCTTACGGATAACATCGCCACCAACAACACCGCGGCAGACTTTGCCAACCAGGCGCTCTACGGCCAGCTGATGACAGCCAATGCCATCTCGCTGCTGTGGAATGCTGCCTACCGCTACGACGTGAAGGGAACCAACTGGTTCGTCGAGCCGTCCATCGGCGGTATCTGGTCTCGCACCAGCGTCGATCCGTTCGACTTCAGCGGAAACTTCATCATCGCTGGACAAGGGCTGACGTCGCCTGGCACGATCGTCATCGACGATATTCACACGCTGCTCGGCCGGGCCAGCGTCCGGGTCGGCACGACGATCGTGCAAAACAACGTCGCGGTGCAGCCCTTTGCGACGGCCAGCGTGTTCCACGAGTTCGCCGGCAACGTGAACGCCCGCGGCAGGGCGCACGACGACCAGATCGGGTTTGCCTCGAACGACCAGACCGCCGACATCTCCACGTCACGCGTCGGCACCTATGGCCACATCGGCCTCGGCATTGCCGGCACCATTCTCGATACGGGTTGGCTCGGCTTCGTGCGCGGCGACTATCGCTTCGGCGACAATATCGACAGCCTCACGTTCAATGCGGGCGTGCGTTATCAGTTCACGCCGCCGAAAATGCCGGGCATGAAGGACGAGGGCGGCAGCTATGTCGCCAAGGTCAACTGGACCGGACCCTATATTGGTGCCTTTGGCGGCGCGCTGTTCAGCCAGACGGACTGGGTGGAAGCGGCCGGCGACATTGGTCCGCGAGCTTCCGGCGGAATCGCTGGTGGCACGCTCGGTTACAACATCCAGGTCAACCATCTCGTGCTCGGTATCGAGGGCGACTGGGGCTACAGCAACGCCGACGGCAGCAACGGCTGCCCGGGGACTGTCCAGGTCCGCAACTCGCAGGTGCGTCGGCAGTATTTCTACAACTGCCACTCCGAGGTCAGCAGCCTCGCGATCATCGCTGGCCGCATTGGCCACACGTGGGATCGGGCGCTCATCTATGTAAAGGGCGGTATCGCGATCGGCGAGGTGGAGAACAGCACAACATTCAATCCCGGCGACACGCCGCTGTTCTTCAACAATCAGCCGGCAAACACCTCGGGCAGCGCCTCCGACACGCTCGTCGGCTGGGCCATCGGCGGCGGCATCGAGTTCGCGCTGACGGACAGCTGGTCGGCGAAGGGCGAATACATGCACTTCGACCTCGGCTCGGAGAAGTTCACACTCGATCGCGGCAATGTGGTCGACGCGGGTGTCAAGGGCGACACCGTCCGCATCGGCGTCAACTATCGCTTCGGCCATCGCGGCGAGGAGCATCACGAGGGGCTGAAATAGCCCCTGCGCGGGGCGCACGAGGCGCAGGCCTCGGTCCGCTCCGGTGGTTTCGGAAATGTAGAATGCCCGGCCGCGATAGAAGCGCGCCGGGCTTTCTGCATTTCGGCCGGCTGAAGCCGAGCGACGCGACAGCTGGCCGGGATCGCGAGCATTGGTCTCGACTGGCATTGCTGGGGGCGTGCCGGCTGCACTATGAGTGGCGCAGGCCATCCAGGACGGCGAGGAGATCAACGATGGATCGCGCGGGCAAACCTTCGGTCATCGGTGTCCTGGGGCTCGGCAGCATGGGCGCCGGCGTGGCGGGCGATCTCGTGGCCTCGGGTTTCGATGTCGTCTCGACGGCAGCGGGGCGCTCCGAGCGGAGCGCCGAGCGGGCTGTGGTGGCCGGTGTGCGACTGCTCGACGATCTGGCGGCCGTTGTCGCCGCCGCCGACACATTTCTTTCGATCGTGCCGGCCGATCAGGCCGAGCCATTGGCTGCGTCGGTCGCCGCCGTGCTCAAGGGAAAGCCGCTGCACTACGTCGATTGCAACTCCATCACGCCGTCGAAATCGGCGCGAATCGCCGAGACGATGACGGCGGTGGGAGCCATCTGCTCGGACGGCGGCATCATCGGGCCACCGCCCGGCGGGAAAGTGAAAACGCGGCTCTACGTGTCGGGTCCGCAGGCCGAGGTGCTGGCTGTGCTCGCCTCGGAGCGGATGCCCGTGATCCGGCTGGGCGATGGGCTCACGCAGGCGACCGAGATGAAGGTGCTGTTCTCGGCAGCCAACAAGGGAGCGGCTGCACTGCTCGCCAACATCATGGCGGCAGCCGCGAAAGTGGGTCTGCTCGACCGCGTGATGGGGGAGCTCGACAGCGTTCGCCCAGGGCTGCTCGCCTGCCTGAGGCAATCGGCACCGGACCTCGACGACAAGGCGGCTCGCTGGGCCATCGAGATGGACGATCTGGCGCAAGGTCTGGCCGATCTCGATGCGCACCCGGGCTATCATCAGGCGGCCGGCGAAGGCTACCGGCGGCTTGCTGCCAATCTGCCGGAGGCGAAGGGCGACGACGCCCTCGGCCGGGTGCTTGCAGCGTGGCTCGGGCCGAAGCGCGGCTGAGGCCTGCGCGTCAAAGCCCGTTGACGCGCATCAGGGCCTGGAAATGCTTGTCGGCCTGGACGTCGATGAGCTGCATGAACTGGCGCGCCGTGTCGGCCACCTGTGCCTCGCTCATGATCTCCAGTGGCTGGCCGGTGGACATGGCCAGCACCTGCTGCTTGGCCGCACGCTCGAGGTAGTAAAGGTCGTCGAAGGCGAGCGAGATGGTCGGGGCGCCAATCGAGATGCCGTGGTGGGCGAGAAAAAACACGTCGGCATTCGGATTGCTGCGCTGAGCCTCGGCTATGCGCCTGCCTTCGCTCTCGTCGAGCGCGATGCCGCCAAAAGACTGGTAGGCGACCCGGCCGTGATAGCGGGCCGCCGTCTGGTGGGCCATCTCGAGACGGCCGCCCTTCACCATGGTGAGGGACGTCGCCCAAGGCATGTGCACGTGCAGGATGCACTTGTGACGGGGATTGGCTCGGTGCCCCTGGACATGGATATGACGGGCCGTCGCCTCGACCTCGCCATCACCCTCGATGACCCGACCGTCGCCATCGATCAGGAGCAGGTGCTCGGGGCGCATCTCCGACCAGTGCAGGCCGTAGGGATTGATCAGGTAGCGCTCGTCCGCGCTTGGCACGACGACGGAGAAGTGATTGCAGATGCCCTCCGAGAAATCGAATTTCTCGGCGAGGCGGAAGGCCGCCGCGAGCTCGCGGCGCAAGGTCATGATCGATGGCGAAGGGGCGGTCATGCTCGGCTCGATGGATGGGTTGGGGCGTCGTGCAGGTGCCGGCCGGTCGTCACGAGCGACCAGCCATTTCACCGCGGCGGTATGATGTGCTCACGGCAAGCTGACGCGCGCCGAGACGGCTGCCGTGTTGCCGAAGGACGGGATGAACATCGAGTGCTTGCCTGGGCCGCCTGCCACCACGACGTTGATGTGCTGCGGTGAGCCGGCAGGATAGTAATGATCGTTGACGGGATGTCTTTCCTGCCCGGCCCAGCTCTCGAGGTTCTCCCGCGAGATGCGAGAAACGTGGATCTTCGAGCGCTCGTATAGTGCCTCCTGGATCGTCTCGGCCGTCCAGCCATCACGGGCCAGCGTCTGCGCGTGCTCGGGACCGAGAACCACGAACGACGGCCCCTGCAGATAGGCATTGTTGGTGCCCACCTGGCACATGGTGCCGGCGATGGTGGTGATCAGCCCTTCGCCGGTGTTGGAGGCGTGGTCGTTGATGTTGTGAGGCGCCTCGGCCGCCATGCACGTTACGACGCTGTCCTTGGCATCGAAGCCGCGGCGCACGTGATAGGGCGGGAACGGGCTCGCCTCCTCGTTCTCGCCGAAGCAGTAGCCGATCTTGGCCGGAGTGCCATGAGTGGCCCGGTCCATATCGCCCGGCTTGGCGCCGCCGATGTTGAGAAGAATGAGCTGCAGCGCCCGGCCGATGCTGACGTTGGCGCGACGGCCCTGGCCGAGGCAATTCGAGCCACAATTGATGTCGAGCGCGGTGCGGATCGGGCCGCTCACCATCATGAGCTGGCCACACGGATGGGTGGTCGCGAGCGTGCCATGGAGGTTGTAGGCCGGATCGAGCACGGCGCGCAGGCCCGCCAGCACGACAGGGAAATACTCGGCCTTGCAGCCGGCCATCACGGCATTGGCGGCGAGACTCTGAAGCGTCGGCACGACCTGGCGCGGAGAAATGGGGGCGAATGTCGCGTTATCGGCGCGGGCGGCAGCGACGAAACGCGCGACCTTGCTCTCGGTCGGCGCGATCATGGGGAGACCGTCGCTCCAACCCTGCGCCTGGGCGAAGTCGTTCCAGGCCTCGGTGTCGATGTCGCCGACCTCGATGGTCTCGGCGTCTGTGCTGGCGGTCATGCGTTCTCCGGTGGATTCATTTGGCGGCGGTGGCGAGCGGCTTCCCCTTCTCGACCACGTAGACGGCCATCACCTTCGCACCCTTCGGGCCGGTCCGGGCATCGTGCACGACGCCGGCCGGCACGACGTAGCTGTCCCCGGCCTTGACCTCGCGCGGCGGCTGGCCCTCGATGAGAAGGGTCACTTCACCCTCGATGATGTAGCCGGTCTCGGGCCCCGGGTGCGTGTGCCGGCCAATGCTCGCAATGTTGGGTCCGATATCAGCGATGGCCGTGACGGTCTCGTGGCTGGTGCCGGGAACCTCGAACCTTTGCAGCGGAGTCCGCTTGATGGCTCCAGCGCCCTGCGTAATCGGTGGTGGCGTCGCCTGCTGTGCCGCAGCCGGGCAGGCCGTGATGCCGAATGCGAGCAAGACGAGTGTCGTGGCTACTGCGCGCATAGCTCTTCCCTCCGCGGCCGGGCACAAAGCTCCCGAGAGAGAGCGGGCCACGCTGGCCCGCCCGCAATTCATCGCATGAAGCCTTGCAGGGTCGCCCAGGCGGTCTCGATGCGGTCCTCGAGCTCGGCAGCGTTGAGGCCGCCGACCGGGTGCTTGACGACGATCATCCGGGGCTCGACCTTGCGAGCCTTGGCCTGAGCGAGGACGAGAGGACGGAACGTTTCAGTGGCGATGACGTAGGCCGTCACGCCGCGCTTGGCGAGCTCGATGCTGTCGTGGAAACTCCACGATGAACAGGAGCCTCAATCACCTAGCGCGAGCAGGGCCGCCTTGTATCGCTTGGCGGCGGAATCTATCTGGTCGGGCGAGGCCGGCTGGCTCGCAGACGGCTTCCACACGAAATCGATGCCGTCAGTCGTGCGCACGCTACCGAGCTTGGCCTTGAGGCCCTCGAGCAGCTCCCGGGCATTCGGCTTGGAGTTGGAGAACAGCAGGATCGGATCGGTCCTCCAGTCCACGGCGCCAGACTTCAGCGTCTCGGCGCCTGCGGGGACGTGCCCGAAGGTTGGATTGACGATGCGCATTGGGACCTTTCCCGTCGCTGGCGAAACGAAGCACGCGGCAGATCACGCGCCTAGAGAGCCGCATTCTGACGCGGCCGAACGCCGTCCGCAATGGCCGAGGAAGCGGAAGTTGCAGCATGGAGAGACCTGCGACGAAAATTCCGCCGATCGTTAACCCGATCGGCCGGCCGTCAAGCTTTTATCAAGGCATTTCGGCGAGCATTTGGACTTGATACGTATGCCAAGCATCAGCGTCGGGAGGCGTGCATGGCTCTCAACAACAACAAGCGAGCCGAGCTGCGCCGGTTCGGCCGCCGCGAGACCAACTACTCGGGCTGGATCCGGGTGCCGGGCATGGCATCGCAGCTGTGCGTCGTGAGGAACATGTCGCTCGGCGGCGCTCTTCTCGAGTGCGAGTACCCGCACCTGCTGCCATTCCGATTCCTGCTCGACATCCCATCCACGAGCACGACCTACGAATGCGAGGCCAGGCACCGCCGCACGAACGGCATCGGCGTCGAGTTCCGCTCGATCACCATGGCCGATGTGAAGTCGACGGCCGTCACGACACTTTCTTTCGAGCCCGTCGCTCCCGACACCGAGTTGCGCCAACAGTCGCGGCGAGTGATCCAGACGATGCGCGACACGCTCCGCCAGCCGGCGCGTAAGTAGCGCCCGCTCCGGAGAACGTGCGCCCTCAGGCGCTACCGGCACGGCCTACCAGGCCAACTGCCTCGCGTCCGGCGCGCTCGCCGTCCGCGATGGCCGCCGCGATGGTGCGTGCGGCGCCGTCCCGGACATCGCCGGCCAGGATCAGGCCGGGTGCCGCATCCGAGCCGACGAAGGCGAGCGCGGGGACGCGCCCGCATTGCAAGAAGAGGCCCGATGCTGGGACCGACATCGCGCGCCCACCCACCGTTACGTCGACGGCCTCGAGGGGACCGTCGCCGACCAGGCCAGTGACTGTGCCGGCCAGCGTCTCGACGTTGCCGAATGCACCAAGCGATGCCGCCTCGTCGCTTCCGAGCGCTGCGCCATCTCCCGTGACGAGAGTCACCCGTCCGGCGTAAGCCGCGAGCTCGACTGCCTCGGCGACGGCCCAGCGGTCACGGCCGACGACCACCACCTCCCGGCCGCTGTAGAGTGGCGCGTCACAGTGCGCGCAGTGAGACAGACCCTGGCCTTCGAACCGCGCCTCGCCAGCGAGCCCTGTCGTGCCGGGAGTGAGGCCAGAGGCCACGACGACGACGCGCGCCGACCATGCCTCGTCGCTGCCTTCGACGACCCAGCTGCTGCCGGCCTTCGCCACGCGCGCGACCTCGTCGATGGCGAGCTCGGCGCCGGCCTCCATTGCTTTCTCGGTGAGCGTGCCGACGAGGTCCGGCCCCATCACTCCCGGGGCCATGTCGTCGACGCCGACGAGGTCACCGAGGTTCATGAGCTGGCCGCCCGGCCCCATCCTGTCGACGGCGACGCACGAGAGGCCTGCCGCCGCCACGACTGCTGCGGCCGTGAGCCCTGCCGGACCGGCGCCGATCACGATGACGTCCACGGAACGGGGGCTCATGCGAAGGTGGCCGTGGCTTGCATGGCGACGGTGCCGGCAGGCGTCAATGCCCACACCTCGGCGGCCTTGCCGCCATCGGCCGGCCGGCCGACCAGCTCGAATGCATGGTCCTCGAAGAGCGGTGCGCGGGCGCGCATGTCGAACGTCGCCATCCGCTTTCCAGGGTTCATGTCGCGAATGAAGTCGGAGAGGCAGTGTTGCGAGTAGGGCCCGTGCACCACCAACCCCGGATAGCCTTCGACTCCCGTTGCATAGGGCTTGTCGTAGTGGATGCGGTGCGGGTTGAAGGTGATCGCGGAGAAGCGAAAGAGCGAGACGGCATCGGCCTTGTGCGTGCGGCGCCAGGGCAAGCCCTGCGGCACCTCCTCGCGCTTGGGGATGCCGCTCCGTGCGCCCTCCTTCACCTCCTCGCGGAAGGCACCCTGGTAATCCTCGGTCAGTGCGAGGCCGCGCGGAGTGGAAATCCTGCGCGTCTGGGTCGCGAAGATGAGCGCGCCGGTCGATCCTTGCCGCACCTGGATGTCGGAGAGCGTGGTCTCGCGAACGATCGGCTCACCAACGCGAATGGCATCGTGGAACGTGATGCGGCAGCCGGCGTACATGCGGCGCGGCAAGGGCATCGGCGGCAGAACCCCAGAGCCGCGCGGCAAGCCGTCGGCAGCGAGGGTCGCCTGCGAGGCCATGTTGAGGAAATAGCCGATGTGCCAGCCGGGCGGGATCGGATCACCGGAGCGCGGCATCGGCTCGGGGCGGTCGAACGTGGCGATCAGCATGGCGATCGGTGCCGCTGTCGCCACGTCCTCCTCGCGCAGGCTGGTGCCGATGTGACTGCGCAGGGCTGCCTCGTCGATGGCGGTGGGGCTGGCGGTCATCGGATGCCTCGTCGTGCGGTTGGCGCGCTCGCACCGGAACGATCCGGCAGACGCATTGGGGCGTCAAGTGCACGGGGCGGCGCTCAATCAATGCTCGGCGGCGAGGCGGGGCACGACCAGGGCCGGTGGCAGCTCGATCCTGGCGTCGAAGTAAGCGGTCTCCAGCTCCACCCTGATCGCGCCCGAAGCTACGAGACGAAGTGCCAGGGGATAGATGCGATGCTCGGCCTCGAGCACGCGGGCGGCCAGGGTTTCCGCCGTGTCGCCGGGCAGGATGCCGACCGCGGCCTGGGCGAGGATCGGCCCCGAATCCATCTCGGTCCGCACGAAATGCACAGTGCAGCCTGCGATCAGCGCGCCGGCATCCAATGCGCGCTGATGCGTGTCGAGGCCCGGGAAGGCCGGCAGCAGCGACGGATGTATATTGAGCAGGCGGTCGCGCCAGCGGTCGACGAACGGCCCGGTGAGCAGCCGCATGAAGCCAGCAAGGCAGACGAGCTCGACTCGATGATCGAGCAGTGTCTGGTGCAGACGGGCCTCGAAGGCCATGCGGTTGGCGTACTGCCGGTGATCGATGGCAACGACGGGGACGCCCTGCTCGGCCGCCCACGACAGGCCGAGTGCCTCTGGCCGGTTCGAGACGACGACGGAGGGCTCAGCCGGAAAGTCCGGCTCGCGCATGGCGGCGACCAGCGCCTGCATGTTCGAGCCGCGGCCAGAGATGAGAATGGCGGTGCGCTTCCTGGTCATGGCGAGGGCATAGCATGGCGCGCGCCGGTTGAAAGCCAGTGGGTGGCGGTGATCCCCGGCGTGGATCCGGCGCTTGCCGCTTCACGGTGCCGATCGCCGCCTAGCGCTTGTCGCGGCGGATGGCCTGCACGGCCTCCTCCAGCGCCTGCAGGAAGCGAGAGCGGTCGGCCTTCGTGAACGATGCGTTGTAGCCCTTGCTATCACCGGTCTCGCGGAGGTGCTGCTGCAGCTCGCGCATGGCGAGCGCCGTGCCGATGTTGGCGTCCGTGAAGGGCTTGCCCGTGGGCCCAATGGCACGGGCACCCGCCTTCAGGCAGCGCGAGGCGAGGGGGATGTCGGCCGTCACCGCGATATCGCCCGTACGGATGTGCGTCGCGATCCAGTCGTCGGCGGCGTCCGGTCCCTCGGCGACAACGGTGCGGCGCACGTTGGGACTGTCCGGAAGACGCATCCAGGCATTGGAGACGAAGTGGATGGCGAGGCCGTGGCGGTCGGCCACGCGCACCGCCTCGTCCTTCACCGGACAGGCATCGGCGTCGACAAAGATGGTGATGGGCGTGGTTGACGTCATGACGGCATAGCTAAACGGCCGGTGGCCGCCGCACAACGATGCGATGTGCAGGGCCATTGAGGCTGCGGGCCGATCGGTGGCGCGCTCCGCTACGCCATCTCCGGCTCGGCAAAGGTCGGCAGGGGGGCGTTGCCGTCATAGCGCTCGATGGCGACGAGGCAGGTGTGGGCGGCGCAACCGCCGGAGAAAGCCGAGGCCGGCACGTCGAGCGTCAGCACGTTGGCGTTGCCGGCGATGCAGAGGAGGCCGTCAGCCGTCTCTATCGGCTGCCACCAGGCGCCCGTCGGCAGCACGGCGACGCCCGGCCTGATGTCGGCAGACAGGCGCACGCCCGCGAGGCACCGGCCCCGCGCATTGCGGACCAGCGCCGTATCTCCGTCTTTCAGGCCGAGGCGCTTCGCGTCGTCCGGATTGACCAGCACCGCCTCGCGGCCCGCCTGCTTCTCCGCCTGCGCCACGCGCCCATAGTCGAGCTGGCTATGCAGCCGCCCGTTGGGCTGGGCGCTCATCAGATGAAACGGATAGGCGGCGCGCTTCGGCGAGCCGAGCCATTCCGGTGGCTCCATCCATGTCGGATGCGGCGGGCAATCAGGATACGCGCATGCCTCGAGCGTCCGGCTGTGGAGGATGAGCTTGCCCGACTCCGTCTTCAGCGGATTGGCCTCTGGGTCCGCGCGGAAGCGGGCCAGCGCCGGCTCGACGGGAAGCTGAGGCACCTCAGCGTGACCCGTCTCCCAGAACGTCTCGAAGTCGGGCATCGTGCCGCCGCGCTTCGCCATGCCGGCGCGCGTCTCGTCGTAGATGTGCCGGATCCAGCCCATCTCGTCGCG
Source organism: Hyphomicrobiaceae bacterium (assembly GCA_050249405.1). GTDB lineage: Bacteria > Pseudomonadota > Alphaproteobacteria > Rhizobiales > Hyphomicrobiaceae. The sequence goes on from JBFWQN010000002.1 coordinate 24,591, forward strand.
GCCCTCGGTGAAGCCCTGCTCGACGCCGAGGCGGGCTGCCAGCGCTCGCGCGATATCGAAGTCCGAGCGCGCCGAGGCGTAGGGAGCGACGCACCGCTTCATGGCGAAGACGACGTCGGCGCGCCGCCCGCCCGCGATGTCGTTGCGCTCGAGCGAGGTGGTTGCAGGCAGCACGATGTCGGCGCGTTTCGCCGTCGGCGTCCAGTTGATCTCCTGGACGACGATCGTCTCGGGGCGCCCCCAGGCCTCCGCGAAGCGGCCGAGATCCTGATGATGATGGAAGGGGTTGCCGCCCGCCCAGTAGACCATACGGATGTCGGGATAGACGTGCGCACTGCCCTGGTAGGTGAACGGTGCGCCCGGGCTCAGCAGCATGTCGGCGATGCGCGCGACAGGAATGAAGCTCTCGTTCGGACGCTTGCCGTGACTGAGCCCGCCCACCGGCGCCAGCGGGTAGGACGTGTTCTGGTTGGCGACCGAGCCGATGCCGAAACCCGCACCGCCGCCGGCGTGGCCCCATTGGCCGGCCACCGCGGCCAGGGCCGTCGCGGCCCACCACGGCTGCTCGCCATGAACAGCGCGCTGCAGCGCATAGCTGACGGTCACATAGGACCGCCGCTTCACCATCTCGGCGGCGAGAGCACGGATCCGGGCGGCCTCGAGGCCCGTGATGCCCGCTGCCCATTCGGCCGTTTTCGGGATACCGTCGCTCTCGCCACGGAGGTAGGCGAGAAACTCCTTCGAGCCCGATGTGCAGCGCGTGAGGAAGTCCTGGTCCTCGTGGCCCGCACATACAATCTCGCCAGCGAGCCCGAGCAGAAGGGCGGCATCGGTGTTCGGCACGATCGGCCACCACTCGGCGCCAACCCACTCCGGCATGTCGTCCCGGCGCGGCGATACATGCACGATGCGAGCACCGCGCTCCTTCAGGCGCGCGAGATGCTGACCGAGCCGGTGCCGCCCAAGGCCACCTGCCTCGCACTGCTCGGTGCGGGGCGTGAGCGCGCCACAAGCGATCAGCAGCTCCGTATTCTCGGAGACGAGCTCCAGCGCGTTGGGGTGGCCGTAGCCGTCGCCGCCCATGATGTGGCGCACGATCACCTGGCCGGCGCCGACGCTGTAGGTGTCGACATGGGCCGTGTAGCCGCCGACGAGGTTGAAGAAGCGCTTCACCACGCTCTGGGCGTGATGCAGACGCCCGGCGCTGGTCCAGCCGTAGGAGCCGGCGAAAATCGCATCATTGCCGTGCGTGTCGACGACACGCCGGATCTCGCGTGCGGTCAGATCGAGGGCAGTCTCCCAGTCCACAGCCACGTAGCGGTCGCTGCCGCGCCGGCTGCGGTCGCTGGACGGGCCGTCGCGAAGGTAGCCCTCCCGCACATACGGCCGATCGATGCGCACCCGCGGGTCCATCAGGTCGGGGATCGCCGCCAGCATGTGTGACGGAGCGGGATCCTCGGGCCAGGGCTCCGCTCCGACGATCCGGCCGTTGTCGACGAGCGCCGTGAACGGCCCCCAGTGGGCACAGTGCGGGATGCGCTCGATCATCGGGCGTTGCTCCTTCGTGGATACAGCTGGCAACTCATGTGGCGTAAGCCGTCGTGCTTGCTGGCTAGCAGGCTCACACCACGTTGACGAGGGGCTCGCCGCGCGCAAGGCGGCCAATATTACCGGCCATCGTCTCCTGCCGGCGGCGGATGGTGCCGTGCGTCCAGCCCGACATGTGCGGCGTGAGCGTGCAGTTGTCGAGCTGATGGAAGGGCAGCCGGCCGGGATGCGGCGCCGGACTGCCGGGGGTGGGGTAGACGTACCACGTGTCGATCACCGCCCCGCCGATGCGCTTGGCGGCTAGCGCATCGTACAGCGCCTGCTCCTCGATGACCGGCCCGCGGCCCACGTTCAGGATCACGGCATGTGGCTGCATGGCCGAGATTGCGGCGCGGCCGACGATGCCCTCGGTGGCCGCATTGTGAGGCAGCGTGACGAGGACGTAGTCGGCAGAGCCCATGAAGGCGGAGAGATCGGACAAGGGAAAGTAGCGGTCGGCCAGCGCACCGGTCTGCACAGGGGAGCGGTTGGCCGCATGGACGCGCATCCCGAAGGCTTTTGCGCGCGCCGCCACCGCCTTGCCGATGTGTCCGAAGCCGAGGATGCCGAGCGTGGCATCTCCGAGCTCGGTCCTAAGCGAGGCGCGCGTCGAGGCCCACCAGGTCCATTTGCCGTTGCGCAGATCGTGATCGGCGGCCGGACTTGGAACGTGGCGAAGGAGCAGCGCCGTCATCACGTACTCGGCGATGGCCGGGTCATGGCCGTAGCAGCAGCAGAGCGGCGTGCCCGCGGGCAGAAGGGTCCGGTCGATAGCGTCCACGCCTGCCGCGGGCGCGTGGTAGAGGCGCAGGCTCGCCGGCGCTGGATGCGTCGCATCCAGCTTGATGCCGACGATGATCTCGGCCGTGCGAAAAGCCTCGATCTCGGCTGCCGTTCCGGGCACGTCGGGCACGCACGCGATCTGGTGGCCCGGCCCCAACATCTCGGCGAAGCCCGGCTCGAATGTCTGTGCGTTGGCGCCATGGAAGACGATGCGCATCCGGACCTCGACGTGAAGCGGCAGAAAAGTCGGGCGACGGCCAACGCAGATCCGACCGTCGCCCCGCATGCAGGCCGTTGCCCGCGGGCAGCTATTTCACGCTGGAGAATGCCGTCGGGGTGAGGATGTCACTCGAGACATTGGCGACGATCGGCCCGCCGTTCTCGGGCTTCTCGGTTGCGGCGCGCTTCTCGATCCACTCGGGATCGGCCTGGAACGCCGCGAATTTCTTCTCGCGCTCGGCAAGGCTCTCCCACACGAGGAAGTAGGTCAGCCGGTGGTTGTGGCTGCCGATCACCGTGGTCCAGAAACCGGCCTGCTTGATGCCGTGCCGCTCCCAGATCTTCAAAGTCGTGTTCTGGAAGCGGTTGAGCAGCGCCGGCAGACGACCGGGGCAGCAATCATAGACTCTCAGCTCGTACAGCATGGGGCACTCGCGGTTTGGTTGCGAACGCCTCGATCCAAGCACGGGGGGCGCTCCCCGGCAACGGCGGGCGGCGCCTGACGCGCCCGGTAGCTCCAAAGCCTGATGTTCGGGCAGGGTGTCCGGACAAGTCGCAGAACACGTCAAGCATAACAGCAATGCAAAATTGCATGGCTGCCCGTCCTGGGATGGGAATGTCCGGACATTGTGCCGACACGGTGCGGCCGTTAGTCTCAAGTCGCCAAGCAAAAATGCAGTCGGGATGGAAACGCCATGTGGATCATCGTGAAGACTCGCAAGGGCAAGAACAGCTTCCTCACCGAGGCGGGTGATTGGACCAAGAACCGCGACAACGCCGAGCGTTTCGACCAGTTCGATTTTGCCGTGACCGTGCGTGACCGCGCCGTTCCGCCGAGCGAGCGCCGCGGCGTGGGCGTCATCAGCCTCAACTGATCGACCGACGACCGATCGACCGGGGTCGCGCAGCGGGGAGCGGCGCGACCCTTTTTATTGTCTACGGCCGGCGCATCGCGCGGCGCCTGCTCCAGCTCGGACCCCGTGCGCCGGTGTCGCCGCCGGTAACGGCGACACTTGGCGTGCCGATGCCCCTGCCGATGCCCCTCTGGACCGCTCGTAGACGCTGCGGATCCTACTCCGCTGCCTTCAGGGCCGACCCGGGCTTCGGATCGCGGAGCATGCCGAGCAGCGTCGCGCGCTTCTTCATCGCCGCCTCATAGTTGCGATGCTTCACGTGGCCGAAGCCCTTGATGTCCTCCGGCAACGAGGCGAGGGCCACCGCCGCGCGGTGGCTGTCCGCCGTGAGCCGGCGTTCGATCTCGTCGAGGTCGGCCTCGTAGTCGCGGATCATCCGTTGCTCGAGCCGCCGCTCGGCCGTGTAGCCGAACACGTCGAGCCAGGTGCCGCGCAGTGACTTCCCCTTGGCGACGTGCTTGAGAACACCGAGCATCCATGGCCCGAACGTCATCTTGCGCGGCTCGCCCGTCACCTTATCGCGATTGAACGTTGACAGCAGCGGCGGCGCGAGATGGATCTCGATGCGGTGATTGCCGTCGAACGTCTCGCTGATCGCCTTCTCGAAGCGGCCGTCCGTGTAGAGGCGAGCCACCTCGTACTCGTCCTTGTAGGAGAGCAGCTTGAAATAGCCGCGCGCCACTGCCTCCGCGAGGCCCGCGCGGCCCGGCGCCTTCTCCTTCTCGAGTGCCGCGATACGCTCGACCCGCTTGCGGAAGCGCTCCGCGAGCGCCTGATCCTGGTAGCCGACGAGATGCTCGGCGCGCAGCGCCACGATCTCGTCGAGCGTTGCCGGCTTCTTCTCGGCCTTGGGCTTGACCAGCCGGTCGAGTGCGGCCCGGTCGTGCGCGGCGAGGCGGCCGAACCGGAACGCGTTGCGGTTCATCTCGATCGCAGCGCCGTTGAGCTCGATCGCCTTCTCGATGGCCGAGGCCGAGACCGGCACCGCCCCGACCTGATAGGCATAGCCCAGCATGAACATGTTCGACGCGATCGAGTCGGCGAAGAGCTGAACAGCGTAGTCGTGGGCGTCGAGGGCGTGCATCGGGCCGTTTCGAACCCGATCCTCGATCGCGCGCTTCAAATCGGCTCCGGGAAGCTTCAGGTCCGGCTTGCGCGCAAAGTCGGCGACCGGCATCTCGTGCGTCGAGAGCACGACCGTGGTGTGGTCGGGCTTCACGGTCTCGAGCACCTTGTTGGAGGCCGTCACGACGAGGTCGCAGCCGATGACGAGATCGGCCGCGGCCACGCCCGCGCGAATGGCACTGATCGAAGCTGAATGCTTGGCCACCTTCATGTGGCAGGCGACGGCGCCGCCCTTCTGCGCGAGGCCCGTCATGTCGATGGCGCCGAAGCCCTTGCCATCGAGATAGGCGGCCTGACCCAGCACGGCAGAGATGGTGACGACACCGGTGCCGCCTACGCCGGTGACCAGCATCGTGTACGGCTTGTCGATGGACGGCAGCGTGGGCTCCGGCAAGCTACCCAGCATCGAGGCGATGTTGCCCTGCGTGGCGAGGCCGGCCTTCTTCCGCGGCACGGCGCCGTGAACCGTGACGAAGCTCGGGCAGAAGCCGTTGATGCAGGAGAAGTCCTTGTTGCAGGTCGACTGGTCGATCTCGCGCTTGGTGCCGAGTGGCGTTTCGAGTGGCAGCACGGCGACGCAGTTCGATTTCTTGCCGCAGTCGCCACATCCCTCGCACACGGCCTCGTTGATAAAGGCGCGCTTCACGGGATCGGGGAAGGTGCCGCGCTTGCGGCGGCGACGCTTCTCTGCGGCGCACGTCTGGTCGTAGACGAGCGCCGTGACGCCGGGGATCTTCGCGAGCTCCAGCTGGACGGCCTGGAGGTCACGCCGGTGGTGCACCTCGGTGCCGGCCGGCAGGAAGCCCTGCGGGTACTTGTGCGGCTCGTCCGTGACGACGACGAGCTTCTTCACGCCTTCGCCCAGCACCTGTGCCGCGATCTGGCCGACCGTGGCACCGCCGTCGAGAGACTGGCCGCCGGTCATGGCGACGGCGTCGTTGTAGAGGATCTTGTAGGTGACGTTGACGCCAGAGGCCACGGAGGCGCGGATCGCCAGGGAGCCCGAGTGCAGGTATGTGCCGTCGCCGAGGTTCTGGAAGACGTGGCCGCGCTTCGAGAACGGAGCCTCTCCTACCCAGTTGGCGCCCTCGCCGCCCATCTGGGTCCAGCCTTCCGTCTGCCGGTCCATCCACTGGGCCATGTAGTGGCAACCGATGCCGGCATAAGCCCGCGAGCCGTCGGGCACGACAGTCGAGGAATTGTGGGGGCAGCCCGGGCAGAAATACGGAACGCGCACGGCCGCCTCGGCGGTCAGCGGCTTGTTGCCCTTCATCTGTTTCAGATAGCCGACGCGGGACTTCATGTCCTCGCCGCCGATCTGGAAGCGGATCAGCCGCTCGCCCACCGCGACAGCGATGTCGGACGGCTCCAACGCGCCCTTCGCCTGGAACAGGTAGTGCAACTTGTCGTCGCTCTCGTCACGCTTGCCGATGATCACCGGCCGCTCTTGCGCGTGGTAGAGCTGCTCCTTGACCTGGGTCTCGATCAGCGAGCGCTTCTCCTCGACGACGATGATCATGTCGAGGCCCTTGGCGAAGCGCGCAAGGCCCTCCGGCTCGAGCGGCCAGACCATGCCCACCTTGTAGAGCCGGATGCCAAGCTCGTTGGCCTTCACCTCGTCGATGCCGAGATTGTCGAGCGCGGCGCGGACATCGAGGTAGCTCTTGCCGGTGGTGATGATGCCGATGCGCGGCGCGGCGCCACCCGACATGACGATGCGGTCGAGCTTGTTGGCACGCGCGAAAGCGAGGACGGCCGGCCGCTTGAAGTCGTGGAGGCGGGCCTCCTTGTCGAGCGCCTGGTCGCCCATGCGGATGTTGAGCCCGCCGGGCGGCATGGTGAAGTCGTCAGGAATCTTGACGTCGATGCGGTCGAGGCGGCCGTCAACCGTCGCGGTCGATTCGATGTTGTCCTTCACGCACTTGATGCCGACCCAGACGCCCGCGTAGCGCGACAGGGCGAAGCCCAGGATGCCGAAATCGAGCAGCTCCTGCACGCCGGCCGGGTTCAGCACCGGGATCATGTAGTCGACCATTGCGAACTCGGACTGGTGCGCCGAGGTCGAGCTTTCGCACGTGTGGTCGTCGCCGAGCAGCGCGATCACGCCGCCATTCTTGGACGTGCCCGCGTGATTGGCGTGGCGGAATACGTCACCCGTGCGGTCGACGCCGGGGCCCTTGCCGTACCAGACTCCGAAGACTCCGTCGTACTTGCCTTCGGACGTGCCGCCCGGCCCGCGCGGCAGCTCGGCCTGTTGCGAGCCCCACAGAGCGGTGGCCGCCAAATCCTCGTTGAGGCCAGGATTGAAGACGATGTCGTTCTTCTTCAGCGCGGCGCGCGATCGGATCATCGCCGCCTCGAGCCCGGCGATCGGGCTGCCGCGGTAGCCGGTGCAATAGCCGCCCGTGTTGAGGCCCGCGCGCCGGTCACGCTCCTTCTGCATCAGCATGAGGCGAACGATCGCCTGCGAGCCATTCAGGATCTGGTGCGTCTCGGCGAGGTCAAATTTGTCCTCGAGGCTGGGGCTGCTTTTGACCATCGGTCGTATCGCCTCTCAGTTGCGGTCCTCGGCGCGGCGCTGCGTCGCGGCTAAGGCGTCGCGCCCACGATAGGTCAGTTTTGCTGACGTATATAGGTCTGCACGCTCAGCCTCGCAACCAACCACTGCGATCGAAACGTAATGCAAGGCCGGGGCCAGCGCCCATGAGCGACATTTGCGGCTGTCACAACCAGCCTGCCATTCATCCGACTGCCCCGCCCATCGCGCCTGCATGCCGAAGGCTGTCCTCGCTGCCGAGAGAGTGGGCGTGCAGCGGCGTCGGCATGGCGTGGACGGCTGGCAGCACCTCCCTGGCGAACAGCTCGAGGCTTCTGCGCGCCTCCGCCGGCTCTTTCGAGCCGTGCTGCGGATGGACGATCAGGTACTCGAGGCTGATGCGCTCCTGCACATGAGCGATCTTCGCCAGGATCTCCTCCGGTGTGCCGATCAGGTGGCAATCCTCGGACAGGATGCTCTCGTCCTCGCGCAGCTCGCGCCCCTGGCGGAAAACCTTGGCGTAGTCCTCGTAGCCCGGTGCGTCGGCGAACGACGGCGCATTCCACACGGCGTAATGATTACGCGCCGCCCAGCCCTGCTCAGCCGCATGCTTGCGGGCGCGCTCGAGCTCGGCCTTGTCGCGGGAGCAATGCAAATACATCATGCAGGTCGGCTGGTCCGCGGGCAGGCCTTTGCGCGCGCGGATGGCATTGAACTTGGCGACGCCCTTGGCCATCGTCTCGAGCGACACGGCCGTCACGAACATCTGCCCGAGGCCCATGTCAGCCGCGACCTGCATGGAAGACGGCGTGTTGAATGCGCCCTTGATGTCGCGGAAGAGCTCGCCCCGGTGGCGCGCCGAAGGACGCACCGTGGTCGGCGGGATCTGGTAGTGCTTGCCGCTGAACTCGAAACGGTCGGTCTCGGAGCGGCGGAGGATCTCGATCATCTCGGCGAAGCGCTCGCGTGCCTCCCCCCGGTCCACGCCGAAGCCTGCGTACTCGTGCGCCGAGATGCCCCGCCCGATGCCGATGTGGAGCCGCCGGCCTTCGAGCAGAAGGTCGAGCATCGCAATCTCGTGCGCGAGCTTCACCGGCTGCCACCAGGGCGCGACGATGACGGCCGTGCCCATGTCCACGCGGCGCGTTCGCCCGGCCCAGAAGGCGAGCCACTGCAGGGGATTGCCCTGCATCGAGTAGGGCGAGCCGTAGTGCTCCGCGCACCAGATCGCGTCGAAGCCGAGCGGCTCCACCATCTGGCCGAGCTTCACGGTCTCGTCGTGGATGGCGACATCGGAGGTCAACGGCGGGCGCGTGTAGTCGCCGGCCAGCATGCGGTCCCAGTCGCGGTGATTATAGCTCGTCACCATCACGCCGACCTGCATTCAATTCCTCCGTCCCATAGCTGGCGAGGGCGCCGCGCATTGCCGGCTCCCGTGTGTGCTGGCGCGATCATGCCGTGGCCGGCGGCGGCCGAGAAGCCCTTTGCGAATTTTGCTGGCAGCCGCCCCGTTCCGCTGCCTACCCTTTCCACGAGGCCGGCAGCGGCCTCGGGTGCACAAGGGATCGCACGATGAGCGACAGCCTCTTTGCCGGCCTCAAGGTGATCGACTGCGCAAGCTGGATCGCCGGACCTGCCGCGGCGACCATTCTTTCCGACTTCGGCGCCGATGTGATCAAGATCGAGCCGCCGGGCGCCGGCGATCCGTGGCGGGCCTCGCCGCCAGTGCCGGGCAAGACCACGGACTACTGGTGGCAGCTCACGGCTCGCAACAAGCGCAGCCTCGCCATCGACCTGAAACACGAGGATGGCCTCGCCGTGCTGACCAAGCTGGTGAAATCGGCCGACGTGTTCATCACCAATTTCCCGCTGCCCGTCCGCGAGCGCCTGAAGATCGCGGCCGGCGATCTGCTGGCGATCAATCCGCGTCTCGTCTACGGCTCGATGACCGCCTATGGCGAGGAGGGGGAGGAGGCCGCACGCACCGGATTCGACGCCACCGCCTACTGGGCGCGGACGGGCCTCATGGACATGGTGCGCGCCACGCCGGAGGTGGAGCCGGCGCGGTCGATGCCGGGCATGGGCGACCATCCGACCGCGACGGCGCTCTATGCGGCCATCGTGACGGCGCTCTACCGGCGTGAGCGCACAGGCAAGGGTGGCATCGCGCAATCCTCGCTGCTGCAGAACGGGCTCTGGGCCAACGGCTGCTTCGTGCAGAGCCGGCTCTTCGGCGAGGACGTGACGCACCGGCCGCCACGCACCCGTGCCCCGAACGCCCTCGCCAACCATTATCGCTGCCGTGATGGGCGCTGGTTCATCATGGCCTTGCACAACGAGCCGAAGCAGCTGGCGAGCTGCCTCGCGGCGGTAGGGCTCACGCACCTCGTGGACGATCCGCGCTTCGCGACGACGCCCGCACGCCGCCAGAACGCCACGGCGTTGACGGCCATTCTCGACGAGGTGTTCGCGACGCGTGATCTCGCCGAGTGGCGCGACATCCTGGAGGCGGCCGGCGTTACCTTCGGCGCCGTCTACAAGGTCAACGAGGCGGGCGAGGATGCGCAATCGAAGCTCATCGGCGCACTGGTGCCCTTCGCCGACGGCCAGGGGCTCACCGTCGCCAGCCCGTTCCACCTCGACGGCGAGACGAAGGTCGCGCCACGCCGCGCACCCCGGGTCGGCGAGCATTCCGAGGACGTGCTTCGCGAAGCCGGGTATTCAGCCGACGAGATCGGCCGCCTGCGCGCGCTGGGCGTGCTGGGATGAGTGTCGGGGCAGGGATCGAGAAACGGAATGACCGAGGCTGAGATTGATCCGGGCGAGCGCCCGATCGTGCTGGTGCACACGTCGGATTTGCACATCGATGCGGATTACGAGCCGGGGCGCTATCACGGGCTCGAGGGGCTGCGCCACGTCCTTCGCACGGCCGAGACAATGGCGGCAGACGTGCTGCTGCTCGCGGGTGACACCTTCGACAGCGGCCACGTGCCGGAGGCGATCGCGAGCCGGGCGGGCGAGATCCTGGCAGAGGCTCGGCTTCCCGTGGTGGTGCTGCCGGGCAATCACGACCCCGCGCTGCCCGAGGGCATCTTCCACCGCTCCGGCATCCTTGGTCTGCCGCAGGCCCTCGTGATCGGCCACACGCACCCCGAGAGCCTTCTCTTCGAGCATCTCGGCCTCGAGATCGTCGGGCGTCCCCATCGCAGCTACAACGATATGCCGCCCCTGCCGGAGCCCGCTCCGCGGCGGGCCCGATGGCAAGTGGCCGTCGCACACGGCCACTACGTGCCGCCCGAGGAATGGGCCGAGCAGGCGCACAGGTCGTGGCGGTTCGGCGAGGACGACCTCGAAACGCGGGATTTCGACTACATCGCCCTCGGCCACTGGGACCGCAACGAGGCAGTGGGTGCGCGTTCGCGAAAAGCCCACTACTCCGGCGCCCCGGATCTGGCTCAGACGGTCAACGTCGTGCGGCTGTGTCCGCGCGAGGGCGTCACGGTGAGCCGGCAGCCGCTGCAGATGCCGTATCCGCCGAGGTGGTGAGCGTGCGGCGCCGCGCCGCCGAGCCATGCCGCGTCGCGGCCCATCGGGCCGACTCGAGATCATGCAGTCTGCAGCTTGTGCTTCGACCGCTGTTGCACAGGATTACAGATAGGCTGCAAGGGGCTCGCACGGTCGAGGTTGACCCATCTCTGCCATCGCCACCGTGGGGATTGCGTGCCCGCGCCGCGTCCGCTTACGATCACCACGCTAGTGTAGCGCCCCTGACGTTTGGCACCCGGTTGCGGCCAGGCTCGTCACCAAACGTCAGGGGCAAAAGCTAAACTAGAAACATTCAGTTGCTAGTGTTCCTTTGGTGCTGACATTTGCTCTCGACCGAGCCGCGATGGGAAGCAAATGTCAGCGCCGGAACACTAGGCTCTGTTGACATTCATCGGAGCCAAATCATAGCGGCGGCGAGACAGAGCATCGAGTGGAAGTTGCGAGCGAGCTTGTCGAAGCGTGTAGCGATGCGCCTGTAGTGCTTGAGCTTGTTGAAGA
>JBFWQN010000003.1:0-35473 GCA_050249405.1 Hyphomicrobiaceae bacterium
GACCACCTCACCCTCGAATATGAAATCCCGAAATGGGACGGCGATCTCGGTCGGCCCAACTGCTACGTGCCGGCGCGGGAAGCGGTCATGGCGCGGAAGATCGAGCTGCTGTCCCGGCACTTTGCCAGCCAGCGCTCGAAGGACTGGTTCGACGCCGACACCTTCCGGGGGCTGGCGCGTCTGCGCGGCTTGGAGTGCCGCGCGCCGGAGAGGCTTGCCGAAGCCTTCCATGTGCGTAAATTGATGTTTACGCTCGGGGCAGCCTAGAACACAGCGGATGGCAATGCAGACCACGGCTTTCGGCAGCGGCCTGGTCGGCGACATCCCGGCCGACGGAACCGCCGGAGCAGGGCTATTCACCCTTGCGGGCCGACTCTATCCGATCAACCGCAGCATCACGGGGAACGGTGTTCGCCAGACCCTGCGCATACTCTCCGAGATCGCGCCGTTCGAGATACGCGACATCGCCTCGGGCACGCCCGTGCTCGACTGGACCGTGCCGCCCGAGTGGAACGTCAGGGCTGCCTATATCGCGGACAGTCACGGACGACGGATCGTGGATGTGGCTGCGCATAGCCTTCATCTCGTCGGCTACTCGATACCGGTCGACCGGAAGATGACGCTGGCGGAGCTCAGGCCGCACCTGCACGCGCTGCCGGACAAGCCCGATCTCATCCCTTATCGCACGTCCTACTACAACGAGACCTGGGGCTTCTGCCTGCCGTACCGGCAGCTCGCGGCGCTTGCCGATGGCACCTACCATGTCGTGATCGACACGAGCCTCGATACAAATGGCTCGCTCACCTACGGGGAGCTCTACCTGCCCGGCGACAGCGAGGACGAGGTTCTGCTCTCGGCGCACATCTGCCATCCCTCGCTCGCCAACGACAATTGCTCGGGACTCGCGATCGCAGCCTGGCTCGGGCGGATGCTCGGCCAGCGCCGCCGGCGGCTCAGCTATCGCATCCTCCTCGCGCCCGGAACGATCGGCTCCATCACGTGGCTCGCGCTCAACCGGGACCGAGTCGGGCGCATTCGACATGGCCTCACCTTGTCCAATCTCGGCGACGGCGGAGGGCCCACCTACAAGCGCAGCCGGCGCGGGACGGCGCCCGTCGACCGAGCGGCCGAGATCGTGCTGCGGCATGCCGGGCCGAGCGCCCGGGTGCTCAACTTCTCGCCCTACGGCTACGACGAGCGGCAGTATGGCTCGCCCGGCTTCGATCTCGCGGTCGGCTCGCTGCAGCGAAGCGCGTGGGGCACGTTTCCGGAGTATCACACGTCGGCCGATAACCTGGATTTCATCGCGCCGGAGCATCTGGAAGGATCGCTCCGTCTGGTGGCGGCCATTCTCGATGTGATCGAGGGCGATGACCGGCCCGTGAGCACGATGCCCTACGGGGAGCCACAGCTCGGCCGTCGGGGGCTCTACGACGGCCATGACGGCCGGCCGCTGCCGGAGGAGGTGCGGATGGCGCTGCTTTGGGTGCTCAATCTCGCCGACGGCCAGCACAGCCTGGTCGATATGGCCGAGCGCTCCGGCCTGGCTTTCGGTGCGGTGCGTCGTGCGGCGGACCGCCTGCTCGAGGCCGGGCTGTTGCGGGGAGCACGGACTGAGGCCTTGGGCCATGCCTACTCCGGACGCCAGCCGTAAAGCCAGTCATAGCCGGTCATGATCCGCTCTCCGCCGAGGGCGCGCATGGCGGCGTTGCGGGCGAGGCCTGCGATGCCTCCTAAGTGAAACACGGTGCCATTGCGCCGAGCGGCTGCGACGACGCGGCGGGAGCGGGGCAGGCGCTTCCCGGAGTAGGCAGCGAGCGCGGTGGGGATGTCGGGCGCGGTGTCGATCCGATCGAGACTGCTCGCCAGCGTAGCCGCGTCCTCGAGCGCCAACACGCCGCCTTGTGCGAGGAACGGCAAGGTCGGGTGAGCGGCATCGCCGAGGAGGGCGACGCGGCCCTTCGCCAGGCTGGGCAGAGGTTCCAGCTCGAACAGCGCCCAGCGGCGCCAGTCGTGTTCTCCCCCGAGCGCCGCGGCCAGTCGCGGAGCAACGCGACGCAGTTGCGCCTCCACGATGCCCGAGGGAACGGGCGCGGACCAACCCTGCTCCTGCCAAGGCTCCGTACGGACGACGACGAATGCCATCTCGCGGCCGGCTCGCACGGGATAATGGACGACGTGGGCGTCGGGGGCGAGCCAGACGCCGGTCGCGTCGGGCGCGATCAGGCCGTCGCTATCCGAGGCGATCGGCAAGGGCACGATCGTGCGGGCTGCAGTCCAGCCGGAGAAGCGGGGGGCGGGCGTCGCGAGCAGCTGCCGGCGAAGGAGCGAGAAGACCCCATCGGCGGCGATGAGAGCACTGCCTTCGAGGGCTCTGCCGTCCCGGCCGACAAGGCGGGCGCGACGGCCGTCATCCTCGAACGCGACGGCCTCGAAGCCGAGACGAACCTCGATGCGAGGCTCGGCGGTTGCCGCCTCGACGAGCGCCGACTGCAGATCGCGCCGGTGGACCTGCCAAAACGGCGCGCCGTGGCGGTCCGCGATCCAATCGCCGAGCGGCAGACGCTGCAGGATGGCGCCGCTGCGGGCCTCCCTCACCCGGATCTCGCGCGGGGCGGCTACGGATGGGGCGAGCCTGTGCGCGACGCCGAGACGCTCCAGGATGCGTGCTCCGTTCGGGGACAGCTGGATGCCAGCGCCGGCCTCGGACCAATCGGCCCGGCGCTCGGCAACGATGCAATGCCAACCGGAGCGGGCCAGGGCGAGTGCGGCAGACAAGCCGCCGATGCCGCCCCCCGCTATCAGAATCGGTCCGGGGCGGTGGTGGGGCATGCCGCGACGTGGCCGGCGTCGGCCGGCCCCTCCTTACTCCGCGTCGCTCTCCACGCCCTGCACCGCGACGAGACAGTTGGCGGGGTCGGACTCGGTTGCCGCCAATCCCGGCACGTGCTCATAGACCGTCGAGCAGTATGGACAGAGGATCTCCTGCTCGCCGCCCATGTCCAGGTAGACGTGCGGGTGGTCATACGGGGGGCGGGCGCCCATGCAATTGAGCTCGCGGACGCCGACCTTGATGCGGTCGACGCCAGCGTCGTTGGCGAAATTCGGAACCACGCTGGTGGCCATGCTCGCTCCCCGGTCAACGCTTCGATCGGTGCGGACAATAACGGCGGCACCCGCGATTGACAGCCGGCATCTGCCGGTGACATTGGGCGCCATGAGGTCGCGGGGTGGAGTAAGCCCAGCGAGCACCTGCGGCCCGTCCCGGCACTGGAGCCCTCGATCATGCAACATTTCCAGTCGGACGGCGTGGATATCGCCTATCTCGACGAGGGCTCGGGCCCGCCGATCCTGCTCATTCACGGCTTCGCCTCGAATGTACAAGTCAACTGGGTGGACACCGGCTGGGTGCGGCATCTCGTCAAGGCGGGCCGGCGCGTCGTCGCGATCGACAACCGCGGGCATGGGCAGTCGGCCAAGCTGCACGATCCCTCGCTCTATGGCGGACCGCGGATGGCCGAGGACGCCCGGCGCCTGCTCGATCATCTCGGCATCGCGCGCGCCGACGTGATGGGCTACTCGATGGGCGCACGAATTACGGCCTTCCTGGCGCTGGCACATCCGGAACGGCTGCGGAGCGCGATCTTCGCGGGGCTTGGCGCCAACATGGTGCGGCCGATGGCAGGGACCGGGCCGATTGCCGCTGCTCTCGAGGCACCTTCCCTCGGGGACGTGACCAACGCCACGGCTCGCACATTCCGCGCTTTCGCCGAGCAAACGGGCAGCGACCTAAAGGCGCTTGCGGCCTGCATCCGCTCATCGCGCGACCCGCTGACGGCCGAGGCGATGGGGACGCTCCGCTGTCCGGTGCTGGTGGCCGTCGGCAGCGACGACGTGATCGGCGGAAGCGCCGAGGGGCTCGCGCGGCTCATTCCGGGGGCTGAGGCTTTCGTGATCGAAGGCCGCGACCACATGAAGGCGGTCGGCGATCGCAGCTACAAGGCGGCCGTTACCGGCTTTCTCGACCGGAGGCCCTGACGGCGGCTCCGGCCAACGAGCGTCACGAGACAGAGCGCGGCCCTCTGTTCCGGGACGGGGCGGCCGTCAACCTGGTCTTAACCTGCCTGCCTCAAGACTTTCCGGACGGCGCCCTTCGCCTCGTCCCGAGTCCGCGCCCGTTCGACAACGATGCCGCGCGCGGACCACATGGGGCGTTCAAGGTGAAGCTCGGGGTGCACAAGGGCTGGCTGCTTGCCGGGCTCGCGATGGCGGTGCTTCCGCTGGGCGCCATGGCGCAGGCGCAGCAGGCGCCGGCGGGGCCGAGCCTCGGCGCGTGGCCGACCACGACCGCACCAGCCGACCCGCGCCCTCCGCGACTCGCACAGCCACCGTCTCGCGCAGCGGACAATGCCCCAGTGGCGCCGATCCGCCGCGCGGACCCAGACGCGAGCGAGCCAGCTGCCACCGAGAGCAGCGACGCCGAGCCGCGGGAGGTGCAGCCGCCGCAAGATGGCGTGCTCGAGCCGACCGAAGCGCCGGCTCAGCTGGATGGACTCGACCCGAGCACCGTCGACGCGCGGCCGAGCGAGGATGTGGAGCCGTTCACGGCGGCCGATCCCGCCGAGCCACCAGCTGGATACGATCCCAGCCAGTTCACCATCGAGCCGGAGCCGATTCTCGATCCGCGACCGCAGCGCTTGACGCGTCTCGATCCCTACGTGCCGGTGGGCATCCGGGTCGGCTCGTTCATTCTCTATCCAGAGACCGAGATCGCCGGGAACGGCTACAGCAATGTTTTCCGTTCGAGCAGCGACCCCAAGAGCGATGTCGCGCTCGACGTGCGGCCGGCATTGCGCGCCGTCTCGACGTGGGGCGTACATGGGCTCGAGCTCGGTGCGCGCGGCGCAGCCTCATTCCATAACGACTTCCCTTCCGAGGACGATCGAGCCTGGGCCGTCGATGCCCGCGGGCGGCTCGACGTGACCCGCAGAACCAAAATCGAGACCGTCCTGTCGCGCGAGGTCGCTCAAGAGGCGCGCGGAACCGTCAACGCGCGGTCGGGACCGGGCGACCGATCCGACATCACAACCGATCGGGCCGAGATCGCAGCCAGCCACCGGTTCAACCGGCTCACGGTGCAGTTGCGCGGTGGCATCATCGAGCGCGACTACACGGGGACCACTGGGGTCGGCGGGGCCATCATCAGCAACGACGACCGCGATGTCACCCAGCGCGAGGCCGCGGTCAGGGCAAGCTGGGAATTCAAGCCGACGCTTTCGGCCTTTGCGGAGGTCGGAGGGGACGATCGCAGCTACCGGGCCGCGACGCTCAGCGACAACCTGAAGCGCGACTCGAGCGGCGAGCGCTACCGGGCCGGCATCTCGTTCGGCAACACGAGCCAGGTGATCCGGGGAGAGGTCTCGATCGGCACGGCCCGGCAGCATTTCGAAAGCGGGTTGCCGGACGTTTCCGGTGTCGTCGTCGATGCCAATGTCGGCTGGCGGATCACCGGCCTCACCTCACTCCTGCTGACCGCACGATCCGATGTCGGCGAATCGACACTCGCAGGCTCCGGCGGCGCGCTCGTTCGATCCGGAGGAGCGGAGCTGCGCCATGCCTTCCGGCGCAATCTGGTCGGCTCGGCCGGCCTCAGGCTCACGCGCGCCGACTATGCCGGCGTCGATCTCGTGGAGCGTGACGTGACGGCCTACCTCGGCGTGGAGCACTACCTGTCACGCGAGGTGACGCTGTTCGGCCGCTACCAGCACATCGACTTCGAGAGCACCAACATCGCCGGCAACTACAACGCGGACGAGGTGCGGATCGGCGTGCGGGTGAGGCGCTGAAAGCGGCAGGGCCGACCGTGCGTGCCGTCGTCAGAGCTCGAGCGGGGCGAGGCCGTAGTGCTCGCGTGCCATGGTGCAGGCATGATCGCCGGGCATGCACTCGCGGCAGACGGACGGGCGCAGCGGATAGATCGCACACCGCGCCACCTCGCCGACGATGCCCTGCAACGCCAGGCAGCGGTCGCCGTCGCAGGCCATCCCGCAGCCGTCCTCGGAGACGAGATTCGGCGGTATCGTCGCGATCTCCTCGTCGGTCTCGGTCCAGAAGCGCGGCCACTCGGCCGAGTAGGCGCAGCAGGCGCCGCACGTCTCGCACGGGGACGATGCCGGGCCATCCGCGGCGTCGCTCATGGCGCTATTTCTTAGCCTTGACGCGGGCCTCGATGTTGCGCACCAGCGCGGAGCCGATCGGCGGCTCGCTCTCGACGGCGAGCGTCTCGGTCAGCCGCGCCAGCATCACGTAGAAGCCCGTCATCAGAATGAGCTCGACGACGACGCGATCGGAGACATGGCGGCGGAGGGCGGCCAGCGCGTCGGGCGAAGCCTTGCCGTGTGCCACCAGCTCGCGGGTGAAAAGCAGCGCGGCCTGCTCCACCGCGTCGAAGCAGGCGCTCCGCTCCTCGCCTTTCTCGAGCGCGTCCACCTGTGCCTGGGTCGCGCCGAGGTCGATCGCGATGGGCACGTGCTGGTCCCATTCGTAGATGCCGCCGGCGAGGCGCACGGCGTGCAACAGGCACAACTCGCGCAGCCTGGCGTCGAGCTCGAGCTTGCCAAGCAGCGTGCCGCCGAGCTTCATAACCGGCTTCAGGCAGGTGTCGGCGTGCGCCATCATGTTGAAGATGTTGGCCGGCGCCGGCAGACGGCGCAGCATCTCCTTGGCCTCGGGGGAGATCTTGTCGAGGTCGGGATACGGGATCAGGGGCATGGCTGTCCTTCGTTCAGGTGCTGACCGCTCGCAACAGACTGGCATGTGATCTAATCAGCGACCAGCACGCCGGTCGATCCTGGCCCTTGCCGTAGCGTCAGCCCTCATCATCGTCCGGCGCCGAGCTTGGCATGCGCACCACCACCCGCCCGTTCGCCACGTCCACCTCCGGCACGAAGGCGTCGGAGAACGGGACGAGCTCAGTGTTGCGAGAGCCCTCGAGCCGGATCTCCAGCAGGTCTCCGGCTCCATAGTTCGGCAAGGCGACGACCGTCCCGATGGTTTCGCCGGACGGGCTCACGGCCGCGAGGCCGATGAGGTCGGCATGGTAGTACTCACCCTCGCCGGTATCCGGAAGGCGGCTGCGCTCGACCCACAGCTCGCGGCCTTTGAGGCCCTCGGCGGCCGTCCGGTCGGATATGCCGGCGATGCGCGCGATCACGCCTTTATCGGTAACGCGCACCACCCTCAGGGACAGCGGACCATCGCCGTGCACGTCAGTGAGCGTGCCGTAGGCCGCGACGTCCTCCGGCTGAGCGGTGAAGGCATGGACGACAATCTCGCCGCGGATGCCGTGTGCGCCCGAGATCCGGCCAAGCAGGACACGCCTCTCGCCGGTCATTCTTGCGTCTCCGATCCAGCAGCCTCTCGGCCGGCGCAAATAAGCACCAGCTTCGATCGTATCGAAACGAACCATTCACGATTGTGCGGCACTCTCTGCCTCGTACGTAAGCCGTTCATCACCGCTTGTGCGAGCATGGGTCGCTCGACACGGCGCGGCAGCGGCTCTGTCAGTCGCCAGTCCAGTCAGTCGAGTTGCTCGTCCCATGGTCAAGCGCGTCCTCGTCGTAGATGACGATCCCGCACAGCGTCGCATCCTCGAAGAGATGATCAAGCGTCTCGGCTACGAGGCCAGGGTCGCCCAAGGCGGCGATCAGGCTCTCGCCATCCTCGAGAGTCCGGAGGTCGCCGACCTCTCGCTTGTCCTCCTCGATCTCGTCATGCCCGGCACCGACGGGATGGCCGTGCTCGACAAGGTCGGCCAGAAGCCCGGCACGCCGCCGATCATCGTGCAAACGGCCAATGGCTCGATCGATGCCGCCATCGCCGCGATGCGGGCCGGCGCCATCGACTTCGTGGTCAAGCCAGCGAGCCCCGAGCGGCTGGACGTCTCGATCAAGAGCGCGCTGAAGATCGAGGCCCTGCAGGGTGAGATCACACGCATCAAGAAGAAGAACGACGGTACCCTGACGTTCAACGATCTCGTCATGAAGAGCGAGACGATGAATCGGGTCATCGCGCTCGGTAGGCGGGCGGCGCAATCGAATGCCAACATCGCCGTGCTGATCGAGGGTGAATCGGGAGTCGGCAAGGAGCTCATCGCCCGGGCGATCCAGGGCGAGAGCCAACGGGCCGGAAAGCCGTTCGTCACCGTCAACTGCGGCGCGATCCCGGAAAATCTCGTCGAGTCGATCCTGTTCGGCCACGAGAAGGGCTCGTTCACGGGAGCCGTCGACAAGCGCATCGGCAAGTTCCAGGAGGCCGATGGCGGCACGCTTTTCCTCGACGAGGTCGGCGAGCTGCCACTCGATGCGCAGGTCAAGCTCCTGCGTGCGCTCCAGGAAGGCGAGATCGAGCCGGTCGGCGGGCGGCGTCCCGTCAAGGTCGACTTCCGCCTGATCGCCGCCACCAATCGCGACATGATCCAGCTCGTGAAGGACGGCAAGTTCCGCGAGGATCTCTACTATCGCCTCAACGTCTATCCGATTTCCGTGCCGCCGCTGCGCGAGCGCATCGGTGACGTGCCTGAGCTCGCCAGCTACTTCGTCGCGCGGTTCGCGGCCGAGGAAGGCAAGCGCATCTCGGGCATCGACGAGGAGGTCATGCGGCTGCTGACGGCCTACTCCTGGCCGGGCAACGTGCGCCAGCTCGAGAACTCCGTCTTCCGTGCCGTGGTGCTTGCCGACGGGGCGGAGCTCACGGTCTCGGAGTTCCCGCAGATCGCCACCCACGTGGCCGGCTTCAAGGCCGATGTGCCGCCGGCACCGGCACCCAACCTGGGCCGGCCGATCTATACCGGCCCGGCATTGCTCGGGGCCGAGGCGACGATACCGCAGACCGTCGACCTTTCCGGCCAGCCCGGCACCAAAGGCACCATCGGCATCCCGGCGGTCGATGAGGCCGGCGAGATGCGTACGCTCGAGGAAATGGAGGCGGATATGATCCGTCTCGCACTCGGCCGCTATCGCGGGCACATGACGGAAGTCGCGCGGCGCCTGAAGATCGGCCGCTCGACGCTCTACCGCAAAATGCGCGACTACGGCCTCGAGGAGCGGGTCAGCTAGGCCCAACCGGAGTCATGCACTGCAACAGGGCCCTTCGCGCACGAGCTAGGGGCTCCTGTCACAGATCGCCCTAGGACCGGCGCTCGAGCACCGTGTTGTCGGCCGCATCACGCCGCGCCGTCCACCCCTCGGGCACATAAAGGGTCGAGGTCGGGTCCTCCAGGAGGGCCGGGCCCTCGATGCGGTCGTCCGTGCGAAGCGCGCCGCGACCGACGAGAATGCCGTCGCGCCAGCTGCGTGCGTCGTAGAGCCGGATCGGCCGATGCGCCGAGCTCTCGCTCGGGGCCTCGGCGAGCAGCGGCAGCTCGGCGAGTGGCGCCGTGAGCCCCAGGCGGAACGACACGAACTCGATCGGCTTCTCCGCCTCGCCGCCAAAAAAGAACACGCGTTGATGGGCCTCGCCGAAGCGGCCGCGGACGCCAGCCGCCGTGATGGACGCGACCTCGGCCTCGTCGAACGCGACAGGAACCTCGAAGGCCTGGCCGACGAAGCGCATCTCTGCCGTGAGCGTCAGTCGTATATCGTCGCCGAGGCCAGAATCCCGGGCGCGGGCGAGGCCCCGCTCCCGCATCAGCTGAAACACCTCGCGCAGCGTAGCCGCAGCGGTGTCGTCGGCGGGCGCGCGGCGGGTCAGGCTCTCGAACAGCACGAAATCGGAGGCGATGAGGCCGTAAGCCGAAATGATGCCGGCCGATGGTGGAACGACAATGGTGCGGATGCCGAGCTCGGTCGCGACCTGGGCTGCGTGCAGCGGCCCGGCGCCACCGTAGGGCACCAGCACGTAGTCGCGGGGGTCGTGCCCTCGCTCGGTCGAGATGAGCTGGATGGCGCGCACGATATTGGCGTTGGCGAGCGCGACGGCGCTGTCGGCGGCCGACTCCAGGCTCATGCCGAAGCGGTCGGCGATGGGCTGCAATGCGCGCGCGGAAGCGGCAGGATCGATCTGCATGCGACCGCCGAGAAAGGCCTCGGGGCGAACCGTGCCGCGGATGACGTGGGCGTCGGTGAGCGTCGGCTCGGTGCCGCCGCGGCCATAGCAGGCGGGACCCGGATCAGCGCCTGCGGAATGGGGGCCAACCCGCAGCATGCCGCCGTCGTCGACCCAGACGATGGAGCCGCCGCCGGCGCCTATGGTATTGATGTCCAAGAGCGGAATGCGGATCGGCAGGCCGTCGAGCGAGAATTCCTGCGTCAGCTGCGGGCTACCGCCGGTCACCACGCAGACGTCGGTCGAGGTGCCGCCGATGTCGAGCGTGACGAGGCTCTTGTATCCGGACCGCCCGGTCTGGCGCACGGCACCCATCACGCCCGCGGCCGGTCCCGACAGCAATGCGTTGATGGCATTGGCGCGCATCGCCTCGGCGGGAAGCCGCCCGCCGTTCGACTGCATGACCGAGAAGCGGCCCTTGAAGCCCGCCTCGTCGAGACGGGCGCGGAAACGGGCGATGTAGCGGTCGATGACGGGCTGCACGTAGGCCGAGAGCGTGGTCGTCGAGGCGCGCTCGAACTCGCGGAACTCGCGGGTGATGTCGGACGAGATGGTGACATGCACGCTTGGCAGCGCCGCGGCGAGCAGCTCGGCGAGGCGCCGCTCGTGCACCGGGTTGACGTAGGCGTTGAGAAGGCAGACGGCGACGGCCTCGAAACGGCCTTCGCGCAATGCCGGCACGAGCCGGGACGCGACGGCCGCCTCGTCGAGCGGCTCGAGCACGCTGCCGTCTGCGAGCACGCGCTCGGGCACCTCGAAGCTGCCGGCGCGGGTTACGACCGGCTCGGGCTTCTGGTACTCCAGATCGTAGATACGCGCCCGGCCGTGCCGCTGGAGCGCGAGGATGTCGCGGAAACCCACTGTCGTGACGAACGCGGTCGGGAAGCCCTTGCGCTCGAGCACGGCATTGGTCGCGACGGTGGAGCCGTGGGCCAGGTCGTCGATGGAGCCGATGGGGAGCCCGCTCGCCACCAATGCAGCGAAGGCGCCCTCGTCGGGCGCCCTCGGCACACTGGGGACTTTCGTGACGACGATGCCGCCGGGGCCGATGGCCACGAGGTCAGTGAATGTGCCGCCAACCTCGATGCCGACGCGCATGGTCGTCTTTCCCTGATCCAAATCGCGTCAATACCGAACGAGCTCGGCGTCGCTCCCGCGCAGCGGGCGGGAGTCCACGACACATCGCGTCGATATCGGCACCCGTATCACGGCGCGTGGGCGCCCGCCTGCTCCCTCTGACCGGACTGGCGTCCGGCCTCAGTGCGGGCATGACGTTGCGGACAGATCAAGCCGCCCTGGTCTTGGCCGGCTTCATCTTGTCCTCGTCGCGGACGGCGGGGATCAAGCCGACCTCCACGGCCTTGATCTGCTGGGCGAGGTACTTCGAGAAGATGCGCACGTGCGGCAGGCCGCCACCGACGAACCACATGCCGGGCATCGGCGTGCGGCGCCACATGTTCTGGAGCTCGCCGTCCGCGCCGAAATCCCACACCTCGCCCAGACGATCGGCGATCTCGTTGCCCATGAAATGGCGAACGACATCCTGCTGGTTCTTGTAACCGGTGGCGGCCACGATGACGTCCGCCTCGACGATCGAGCCGTCCTTCATCTTGAGGCCCTCTGGGACCACGCGCTCGATGTCGTGGTGGTGCTGGAGCTTGATCTTGCCGTCGATGATCAAGTCCGAGCAGCCGACGTTGAAGTAGTAGCCGCCGCCGCGCGTCAGGTACTTCATCTGGAAACCCATGTTGCCGGGATTTCCATTATCGAGGCGGAAGCCGCGGGCCCTCAGCCCGTCGAGTAGGGCCTTGTCGCCCACCTCGCAGGCCTTGGCGGTGAGCTCGTAGCCTTTCTTCAGCACCGGCAGCGGCGAGGCCATGGCGATGAGGTCGCAATCCTCGGTGGACGTGCCCTCGGTGTAGAGGTCGTAGACGCGCTGGGCCTCCTTCAAGCTGACGATCAGCGTCTTGGCGCGCTGGACCATCGTCGTGTCGACACCGGCCACGCACAGGTCGTGCGCCACGTCGTGGCCGCTGTTGCCGGTACCGAGGACGATGCCCTTCTTGCCCTTCCACTTGTGGCCCGAATTGTAGTGAGCCGAGTGCATCAGCTCACCGGCGAAGGTCTCGATGCCGGGCAGATTGGGCATGATGGGTACGGCGCTCACGCCCGTGGCGAACACGATGTGGCGAGGGCGCAGGATGCGCTCGGTGCCGTCGCCACGCTTGACGCTCAGCGTATAGCGGCCCGCCTTCTCGTCGTAGGAGCCGCGCAAGAACTCCGTCTGCAGCCAGACGTTGATCTCCATAGTGTCGGCGTAGAACTCGAGCCAGTTCGCGATCTTATCCCGCGGGATGTAGACGGGATAGTTCGGCGGGAACGGCATGTAGGGCATGTGGTCGACGAACACCTCGTTGTGCAGCGTGAGGTTGTGGTAACGCTTGCGCCACGCGTCGCCGACGCGCTCGTGCTTGTCGATGACCAGGGTGTCGACGCCGAGGATGTTGAGGCAGGCGGCGATGCCGAGGCCGGACTGGCTGCCACCGATGACGACGACGGCAGGCTCACGGTCCTCGTAGGCCAGCGTCTTGATGCGGTGGTCCATCCAGTTCTCGCCGCCGAAGCCGCCGGACCACTCCTCGCCGCGAGGGCGGCGGGGTCCGATGCGCTGCTCGTGACCACGGATGTCGTCGAGCGTGGTCAGCAGCACCCAGGCCTTCAGATCGCCGCTGGAGTCGGGCAGGAGGCGGACGACGCCGTTGCCTGAGCCGAAGGCGGTATCGAAGGCAATCAGGGCCTCGATCGTCTCGATGCCGGCGCGCTTGACGACGCGCGGGGCAACGCGCTTCTCGCCGAGACGCAGGCTCATGGGCTTGAACGTCGGCAAGCGCTCGGCAAGGGCCGCCTCGATGCCGCTGCGACCGCTGATGGTCTCGATATGCCAGGAGAAGGCGACAAGGTCGCGCCAGTGACTGTCCTCGAGGAAGAGCGAGGCGGCGGCCTTATGGTCGTTGGCGCGGGCAGCCGCCTCGAAGGCTTTCAGCCATGCGTTGGCGGCAGCGGTGGCATCGATCGTCGAGAGGTCGGCGGTGCTGGTCACGGGTCTCGGGCCTTTCCGTCTTGGACGCGGCAACGTCGATCGCCGATGCAACACGGCTGGGTGGACGCGGGGCCGCGCGGTTTCGATGCGGATCCTCGAAAGGTACGAAGCTTGTCCGGACAAAGCAAGGGACGCTGCCGCGGTTGGTTGGCGCGGGCCGGCAGCAGGTCACGCCGGCTGCGTTCGCAAACTGCCGACGGGTGCGCTCGGGAACGATTTTTCTGAGCACGACGTTGGAATTAGGCTGCGGCGACGATGCAATCGGAACATCTCCCGTCATGGGACATTCCTGGAGCTGACGCATGTCTTGGAAAGCTTGGACCAGTCAGCCTGCCACTGTCACGCTCGTTGTCTTTGCATTGCTACTGATGTCGGCCTTTGCGACCGGCGCTCAAGAGAGCCGTTGCCCGCAAGGAAAGTGTGATCTGGTCGACGATCGCGAGATTTCGTCAGGGCAAGCTTGGTTGCAGGATGTCGAGAGGCGCCTGGATGAGTTGCGCCAGGAGGCGGCAGCGCACAGTGCATCGATCGCAGCGAGACGTAAGCAGATCGATGATGCGCTTCACAAGCGGATCGGCGAGCCATCGAGCCCGACCGAATCCAAAACCTTGCGCGATTTGCGCGAGGCCGAGCAGCGGTTGAATGCCGAGGACGTTATCGGGCAAAAGAGACTGATGGACGCCTATGCGCGGCTCGAAGCGGACATCAACTCTCGAGCCGAGACTTTCGCGCAAGCCCGGCGCGAGAAGGAAGCAAGGGACGCCGCTGCTGCCGAACTACGTCGTGCCGCGGAGGTCACGGCTTCCTCGGCCGCCGCAGACACCCGCAGTCAGGATGAAACCAAATCCGCAAACGCCGCGACCGAAGCAGGTCGAGCGGTCGGTGCTCCTGCGGCACCGGCAGGCCAATCAGAGACAGCTGGGCCCGCAACGCGTGAGCTCATCGAGCTGCGTGCGTTGAGGGCGGATGAAATCTACGAGCCGAATGCCGCGCAAGTGCGTTTGCCGAACGGCTTCACGATCCTTCGCAGAAGCATCAGTCGCGCACGATTCGAGAACCGCAGAAAGGAGCTCGGCGCCGCATCAGGCATGAGCTATCGGAAAATTTCGAATACCTGGTATGCGGCCTCATGGAATACTGGCGATTTCAGCTTCTACGAGCTCGGTTTGCGAAATGGGGGTGCGGCCGGCACGGTTACAATCGCGTCGCCATTGAATGGGCGCCTCGCGCTCGATCGGAACGAAGTGCATGCCGTCGCGCGGATTGCCTGTAGCGCCTACCTGGGAGCAGTCTCCCTGCCGTGCGCTCGGCGGTAGATCATGCGCAGCGGTGATTTTGCAGGGCTGCTTTGGTGCACGCATGGGCCATGCTGCTACGCGACTACCAGCCTCGTCAGCTCTGCCGCAGCCCGCATCTCGGCCCAACGCTTCTCCCGTCGCGCCGACGCCTCGGCGTCCTCGCCCCATTCGGCAATCTGCCAGTCCTCATCGACGTGGGCCGCCTCCCAGGCATTCTCCGGCGAAAGGCAACCCTCGACGACGGCAAGAGCGAGGATGGCCGAGCCCATCAACGTCGTCATCACATGGAGAGCGGTGAGGCGTAGCGCGTCGAGGCGTGCAACCGCCTCGGCGATGCGGGCAATGGCGCCGGCTGGCTGTAAGACGGGCATGATGCCCTGCGCGACCACGAAGTGTGCGCCGTGGGCCTGGGCCGCCCATTCGAGAACAGGGTCCCAGTGCGTCCGCTGCCTCGCGATCAATCCCTCGGGAAAATCGGCGCGATAGCAAAGCAGGTCGCTGCCTGCATACTTCACGACATCGGCCGCCACCTCCGTCATGCGCTCTGCCACGCCGTCGATCGCGGTGTTGACGAGGCGCGTCAGGGGCATGGCGGCAGGATCGATATGGGTCGCCTGCGAGGCCCACTCGCGAGCGACGGCCTCGGCCAATGCTGCGCGGGGCAGCTCGAGCGGACGCTTCCCGGGCGTGCGTGCGATGCGGCCGCCCAGAAGGACGGTGTGAGCCGGCGGCGGGCCAGAGACGCCGAGCGAGACGTCCGTGTAAAACCGACGAGGCAACGGACGAGCCGTCGCCTCTCGCCCCGGCACGATGATGGGCCGGCCGTTGCCGTTTGCGCTGTCCTCGCCCTCGCTCATGTCTTCTCCGTGCAACCGGACGCCTGCTCGGCGAGGCGGCGCTCGATGGCGCCGATCAGCTCCTCCCCGGTGTCGATCACATGGTGTGCGCCGGCCGCGACGAGGAGATCCGGCCGATGATAGCCCCACCCGACGCCGAGGGCGCCGACCCGGGCGCTGCGTGCCATCGCCATGTCGAAAGATGTGTCGCCGACCATGACCGTGGCCTCGGGTGAGACGCCCGACTCGGCAAGTGCGGCGAGGATCATCGACGGGTGCGGTTTCGAAGGGTGGTCGTCGGCGGTCTGGATGGTGAGAAACGTGCCGTGCCACCCCTCGCGCTCCAGCAGGCGGGCGACGCCGCGTCGCGATTTGCCAGTGGCGATGCCGAGCAGCGTATCATCGCGGCCCGAGAGCGCGGCGATCGCCTCGCGGACGCCCGGATAGAGCGGCTCGCTCTCGCGCTGGAGATGTCCCTCCGAATGCGCGGTGCGATAGCGCTCGGCCAGCGAGCGCCGAAGCTCCGGCGGCTCGGTGGGCGCCAGCACCTCGAATGCCTCGGCAAGGGACAAGCCGACGACGCTCAGCACGCGATGGGCAGGCGGCGAGGGAAGCCCATGACCTGAGAAGGCGTGCGCCATCGCAGCCGTGATGTTGTGCTGGCTGTCGATCAGCGTCCCATCGCAATCGAAGATGACGAGCTTCATGTCCTGCCTACGGGTAGCCTGACGCCTCGACGGCACCGCTCGGTGAGGCCGGATGCGGATGCCTAGAGACGTGCGAGCACGGCATAATAGCCGTAGCCGCGGTAGATGCGCTCGAAGGAAATCGAGAGATCGTGTCGGGCCGCCAAAGAGCGAAGGACCTGCTCCAGAGTCTCGCGAGGGGTGACGCGAAACCGGGCGAGCCAGCCATAGAGCGGCTTCTTCACGGAAGCCGGCAGGTCCTCGCAACCGCCAAAATCGACGACGTGCAGACGGCCGCGCTCCGCAAGAAGTCCGGCAGCGTGATCGAGCGCGGCTTCCCAGGGCGGGATCATCGACAGCGAGTAGGAAAAGAACACGCGGTCGAAGCGGTCGCGGCCGAGCAGCGACTTGGCATCGAAATCGGTGGCGTCGCCGAGCGCCAGATGAATGCGGCCGGCGAGCCCGCGGCGTGCGAGAGCTGCCTCGGCCGTCTCCAGCATCATGCGGGAGAGATCGATCCCGTAGTAGCTCGCCGCGGGAAACCGGCGCTGGGCGCGGATCAGGTTCAGCGCCGTGCCGCAACCGACCTCGAGGACGCTACCGCCGTCGGGCGGCGACAACTCGGCAATCAGCCGCTTGCGACCGAGAAGATAGTACTCCCGGGTCAAGTCGTAGACGTGGCGCTGGTAGCGGTAGTTGCGGTCGAGGTGGTCGGCATGGGCGTCAGTCGACATAGCCACCTCACTCGGCCTTCAGCACGTAAAGGTGGAAGGCTCCATAGATGGCCGACCGGTCCTCGGCCGAGAGGCGACGCGAGGTGTCGGCCTCGTAGGTCCAGCGGCCGAGCGTCGTGTCGGGGACGCGGCCAGGCAAGATCGTCTCGATGCCGGCGGTTCGGAATATGACGCGCGCGCCGGGGCGGGCCGTGCGGGTGATCTCGGCCCACAGCTCGGCCAGCGTGGCGTCATCCATCCAGTCCTGGGCGTCGAGCAGCACATAGCGGTCGAGCGAGCGGTCCGGCTGACGCTGCAAGAGCCTCGTGAAGGAGATGTGGTTGATCTCGACCCGGTCGGCACGTGCCTTGACCAGCGGGAAGTTGCGCGGCTCGAGATAGGGCGGGACCGAGCCGTCCGGATCCTTCGAGTAGGCGCGGCCGAAAGCCTGCCATGCGAAGTAGTTATCCTTCAGATCGAAGTCGCAAGCGAGCTTGCGTAGCCGTTCCTCGACCACCTCGGCCATGTGCGGCGCATCGCCGAGCAGAGCCTTGTATTGGGCTGGCGGAATGCCGAGACCGTAGAGCGACGCCTCGTTACCTAGGATGCTGCGAACCAGCTTGCGCTGGAACAGCGGTTTCAGCTCGCGCTCGTAAACGAGCCTCTGCTCCTCGCGGGTGTGGGCCGTCAGCATCACCCGCGGATCCTTGCGGTACATGCGCGCCACGCCGTGGCCGAACGCGATGCACATGCCGAGGAGGCCGGTCTTGTAGAAGCCGCGGGTGAACGCTGTGATGCGACGGCGGCCAAGCTTGTCACGGCTTTCCCAATACTCGCGCGAGACGGCATCGAGGTTAGGGGCGATGTAGCGATCGTAGAGCTCGACGTTGTCGGGCAAGTCGGCATCGCGGAAAAAGCGGCGGAAGGCGGCGGCGTCCGGCAGGTGCTTGGCTGCCGCCAGCTTCAGCTTGTTCAACGCGATGTGCGCATGGTTCAGATCGACGACGAGGATGCGCTCCGGATCGGCCGTCAGGTAGCTCATGACATTGCAGCCGCCGGAGGCAATGGTAACAATGCGCGTCTGTGGCGTGATCGCCAACGCCTCGAGGTCGACGCGAGGGTCCTCCCAGATCTGGGGATATACGAGCTCGCTGAAGGCGTAGGTGAAGAGGCGCTCCAATACGCCCTGGCGAGACAGA
This sequence comes from Hyphomicrobiaceae bacterium, assembly GCA_050249405.1. Classification (GTDB taxonomy): domain Bacteria; phylum Pseudomonadota; class Alphaproteobacteria; order Rhizobiales; family Hyphomicrobiaceae. The sequence continues at coordinate 17,937 of JBFWQN010000003.1, forward strand.
GCCTTGCTCTTGTGAACGGCCTCGCCGAGAAGCCCTGCGGCGGTGCGCTCCGAGCGCTCCGTTCCGATCGCCATGCTCCATTCCTCATCTGGTTGGACCGGGACGCGTTGGGCCGATGTCCGGCGGACGCGAAGCTGGCTGATCGGCCCGGCTCACATGCGCTGTCGCTGGCGGACGTCGCAGCGAGCCGTTGGTATCAGGCCGTGGCGCCGACGGGAAGGCGCGATTGCGGCACAGGCCCGGGCGCAGCCAACGGCCAGTGCAGCAGGCGCATCTCGCCGTCGAGCGTCTCGATCAGTGCCGTGCAGCTTTCGACCCAATCGCCACAATTGAGATAGTGCACGCCGTCGATGGTGCGGTCGGCCGCATGATGGATATGACCGCAAACGATGCCGTCGGCACCGTGACGGCGGGCCTCGGCCGCGACGGCCTCCTCGTAGGAGCCGATGAAGCTCACGGCCTTTTTCACGCGATACTTGAGATAGGCCGACAGAGACCAGAATCCGAGCCCGAGACGACGGCGTACCCAGTTAAGGGGCGTGTTCATCCAGAGCGCGGCCTCGTAGCCGCGGTCACCGAGGAAGGCGACCCATTTGGCCGTGCGGACCACGACATCGAACTCGTCGCCGTGCATGACGACGTATCGGCGTCCGGCGGCGGTGGTGTGGATCGTGGTCCGCTCGAGGCGAACGCCGCCGAACTGCATGCCGCAGTAGTCGCGCAGACCCTCGTCGTGATTGCCGGGAATGAAGATGATCTCGGCGCCTTTGCGGGCTTTCCGCAACAGCTTCTGGACCACGTCGTTGTGCGACTGGGGCCAATGCGGGCCGCGGCGAACCTTCCACAAGTCGACGATGTCGCCGACCAGGTAGATGACGTCCGTCTCGACCACGCGGAGCAGCTCCAGCAGCGACGCTGCTTGCGCGCTCCGCGTTCCGAGATGGATGTCGGAAAGAAAAATGGCCCGCACCCGCATCGATTCAGGAGCCAGATGGAGACGGGAGGTGTTCGGCATGTCCTGCATGCCGCCTCGCGTAGAGGGCTTCGATTGCATCCGCGTGACAACAGGCCGTCGGCGTCGGCGACGACGACGCCAGACGAGCTGCGCGCTGGTGTGACTTTGCCAGGAGCCAGTCCCGCCGCCTCCGGCGCGGGGTTGCCGAAGTACGGCGGGACTGGCTTTCCCGAAGCGCCGCCAGAGGGCAAGCGACGGTCTTCGAGACGTATCCAGTTTGCAGGCCGGCGGGCGGTCGAGCCTCAACGCAGTGCCGGGTCTGAATGTCCTGAGAGCGTGGCCTTATGGCGACGCTCATTGAAATGAGGATACGTCCCTGTGGATAACGCCGCTGCATGACGAAGAGATTACGTCGGGCCAGCCGGCCTCGCCTATCGGGGCCGTGTCATCGGCTGCCGTCCGGAGGCGGAGGCAGGCACAGGCTACCAGTCGGACACCTTGCCTCGGCCGCGTTTGACGTCGCTGCGGCGGGTCTTGCCTTCGAGACGGCGTTCCTTCGAGGCCCGGGGTGGCCGCGTCTTGATGCGCGGCTTCGGCTCGATCGCAGCCTCGGCCACGAGATCGGCGAGGCGCGCGCGAGCGTCCGAGCGGTTCTGCTCCTGCGTGCGGAACCGATCGGCCCGGATGACGAGGACGCCGTCCTTCGTCAGCCGGCGGCCAGCCAGCCGGACGAGGCGTGCGCGCACCGACGGGGTGAGGGTGGGAGAATGGCGAACATCGAAGCGCAGCTCGACGGCCGTCGAGACCTTGTTGACGTTCTGGCCGCCCGGACCCGAGGCGCGCAGGAAATGCTCCTCGATCTCCTCGTCGGGAATGACTGGCGGCTCGGCAGGTGACATCGGCTGATCAGTCGCTCTTGGCGACGGTGATGTCGGGTGCTTCCTCGTTCTTCATGCCCTGGATATGGTAGCCGGCGTCGACGTGATGAACCTCGCCGGTCACGGCCTTGCCGAGATCGGACAGAAGATAGAGCGCCGACCCGCCCACCTCCTCGATCGTCACAGTTCGGCGCAGGGCGGAATTGTACTCATTCCATTTCAAAATGTAGCGGAAGTCGGCGATGCCGGATGCTGCCAGCGTCTTGATCGGGCCGGCCGATATGGCATTGACGCGGATGCTCTGCTTGCCGAGGTCGGCCGCGAGATAGCGCACGCTCGCCTCGAGCGCAGCTTTGGCAACGCCCATGACATTGTAGTGCGGCATCACCTTCTCGGCGCCATAGTACGTGAGCGTCAGCATGGAGCCGCCGTCGCTCATCAGCTTCTCGGCGCGCTGGGCCAGAGCCGTGAACGAGTAGCACGAGATCAGCATGGTCTGGACGAAGTTCCTCTCCGTCGTGTCGACGTAGCGGCCGTCGAGCTCCGCCTTGTCGGAGAAGGCAATTGCGTGAACGAGAAAATCGAGCCTGCCCCATTCCTTGGCGAGGTGAGCGAATACCGAATCGATGGAGGCCGCATCCGAGACGTCACAAGGCAGGACGATGCGGGAGCCCAGCTCGGCCGCGAGGGGCTCCACGCGCTTCTTCAAGGCGTCGCCCTGATACGTGAAGGCTAGCTCGGCGCCGGCCGCGGCACACGCCTGGGAAATGCCCCAGGCGATCGAGCGGTTGTTGGCGACGCCCATTACGAGCCCACGCTTGCCGCGCATCAGTCCGCTGGTTGCGGCAGCGGCGCTTCCGCCTGGCCCTGTCATGTCTCGCCGTCCCTGATGGTATCCGATCCGTTCGCCGCAACTCTACACATTCGGCGCCGACGGTCCAGCCGACAGCGGCCGCCTCGCACAACGGCGTCGGTGCGAATCGGGTCCGGCACGCCGGGTGCCGAGGAACACGTGCGAGGCTACGGTGGGCACCTCGTACGACTTGTCCGCGTGGCAGAGCGCTTACGGAGGGCTTTTGGCGATTCAGCGAGTCGAGATGGTCCACAGGGGCGGCTAAGCCTCGGGAAAACCGACGATTTGAGGCTTCGATGCAACAGTCGACCGCCTTTTCACATAAGGCGAAAGGCAGAATTCTTTTTGCCAGTCAACATTCGACTCGAACGTGCGCATATTTTTGATGTCCGAATTGATTCGGGCATCGACACTCGAACCGAGGGAGAGAGAGACATGGCGAAGGCTGCCGAGAAGAAGGCACCGGCGAAGAAGGCTGCGGCTCCGGCTCCGGCAAAGAAGGCTGCTGCTGCAAAGAAGGCGCCGGCCAAGAAGAAGGGCTGAGCGGCCCTGGACGGGTGTGCGCCCCCGGTCGGGCACCGGGGTCGCTCCGCTCGGCCATGGAAATCCTCGACCTGCGCCTCATCGCGCATCGAGACCGGATGCCGCTCACGCGCTCCGGTCTTCTTTTTTTTGTGACGGTCGATGCCAATAACGTTCGTTAGATCAGCATTTTATATCGATTTTCGAAATTTCATCAGAATTTTTCCATCCAATGCCTTGATTCAGAACGGTCATTTACGAATCATTAACCTTGCAGATGGAAGCTTGGTATCAGCAAGGCATGCTGATTCGTCCGGGCAGACAAATCGGCCTTGCTTCTGGGTAAATCGAAGGAGACTAACCATGGCTGCTACCGAGAAGACCGCCACGACCACCAAGAAGCGCGCGACCAAGTCGGCCACCACCACGAAGGTGAAGGCGGCAACCGCCACGAAGCGCTCGGGCGCTGCCCGTCGCGCCGCGACCTCCACGAAGGCCGCCAAGGCGCCGAAGACCACGAAGGCGCGCGCTGCGAAGCCGGCTGCGGTGGCCGCGGCTGTCACGAAGTCCACGAAGACCGCGAAAACCACCAAGGCGGCCAAGGCCAAGGCGCCGCGCGCCCGCAAGACGGCAGTCAAGGCCGCTCAGTAAGACTCGGTCACGTTGCTAGCGTGGAGGCACCGGCGCTGCATGCGCCAAAGCCTCCGGATTTCCGGCTGGCGCTTCGCCGATGGCGGGCGCCGGCCGAAATCATTTCGAGGGTCGGCCGATACCGCAGCCGCGGACGCAGCCGCCGATGATCGAAGTGGGATCAGACCCGCCGCTCGACCATCAGCTTTTTCAACTCGGCAATCGCCTTCGCCGGATTGAGGCCCTTCGGGCACGCCTTGGCGCAATTCAGGATGGTGTGGCAGCGATACAAGCGGAACGGGTCCTCGAGGTTGTCCAGCCTGTCGCCCGTCGCCTCGTCGCGGGAATCGATCACCCAGCGATAGGCCTGAAGCAGCGCAGCGGGACCGAGGTAGCGATCCTGATTCCACCAATAGCTCGGGCAGGCCGTCGAGCAGCAGGCGCACAAGATGCACTCGTAGAGACCGTCGAGCTTCTCGCGATCCTCTTTGGCCTGCTTCCATTCCTTCGGCGGCGTCGGAGTCGTCGTCTGCAGCCACGGCTCGATCGAGCGGTGCTGGGCGTAGAAATTGGTCATGTCCGGCACCAGGTCCTTCACGACCTGCATGTGCGGCAACGGGTATATCTTCACCGTGCCTTTCACGTCCTCGATGGCCTTGAGGCACGCGAGCGTATTGGTGCCGTCGATGTTCATGGCGCACGATCCGCAGATGCCCTCGCGGCACGAGCGGCGGAACGTGAGCGTCGGATCGATCTCGTTCTTTATCTTGATGAGCGCATCGAGGATCATCGGGCCGCACTGCTTGCGGTCGATATGATAGGTATCGACGCGTGGGCCGCCATCGTCGTCGGGGCTCCAGCGATAGACACGGAACTCTTTCCAGTCCCCTTTGCCTTCGGGCCGGTTCCAGGTCTTCCCGGTGCTGATCTTGGAGTTGCGGGGCAGCGTCAGCTGGACCATCGAGGCGGCTCTTTCCGTGGTGTCGACGTTTCGCGCGGACTGTCTTGGATCGATTGCACCAAGTCAACGGTCCGTTGCACGCTCCCGCTCTCGACCGGAGCGAAGTGTCGCACATGAGGCAGCAAAGCTCAGCCGCGTGCGACCGGGGGCACCGATCCGACGGGCCCCGACGGGTGCCCTGATCCGACCGGAGTGAAGCCACGGGCCGCATCGACGACGACGACGCCCTGCGGCTGTACCTCCAGCACGGCGAGCGAGCGCTCGATCGGCCCGGAGGCCGACAGGCGGAACTGACCATCGATGCCCTGGAAGCCCTGCTCGCGCATGAGGTTGGTGGCCGTGTAGCGCTGCCCCCTCGGCTGAGTCGCGAAAGCCGCGGCGACCGTCACCGCGTCGTAGACGAGGCTCGCGACACGGGGTGGCATGCCGCCGTTCGCCTTGGCAAAACGAGCCGACATGTCGTTCCAGCCCCGCGGGTCGGGCGCGGCGAACCAGGTGCCGGAGAGTCGCGGCTCGCGCAGCACGGTGGGATTGTCCCAGCCACTGGTCACGATGAGCTTCAGGCGGGACGGGTCGACTCCGAAGTGGCGGATCATGGTCGCGAGACGACCGACGTTGTCTCCGGACGACGGCATGAAAAGCGTGTCGATGGGGGCGTCGCTGTCGGTCGAGCCTGCGATGGCATCGAACACGCGCTTGGCGGGCTCCATCATGCCCCCGAGGTCGGCGGGATAGCGTTCGACGAGCGCAATGCGGGCGCCGCCGAGCTCGGCCGCCGACCGGAACGCTGGCTCGGTGTCGGTGCCCAGCACATCGTCGGGAATGAGTGCTGCCATGTGCCGGCGACCCTGAGAGACGGCATGCTCGACGGCGCGGCGAGCCTCGGCGGCGGCGAAGAAGCTCAGCAGATGCACGCCGTGGCCGCCGACATCCGGATCGTTGGAGAAGGCGATAACCGGCACCTGTGCCTTGCGCGCGATCGGGGCCACGGCCTTGACCGAGGTGCCGAGCAAAGGCCCCAGGATGATCTCGGCGCCGTCGGCGAGAGCGGCCGTTGCTGCTGCTGCCGCGCCTTCCGGCGTGCCCTTGTCGTCGCGAACGATCAGCTGAAAGCCAGGAACGTTCCGATCGAAGAGCGCCAGCTCGGCGGCCTGTTGCAAGGCCTTCGCGACCAGCGACAACTGGAGGCTGCCCCCGATCGGCAGGATGAGAGCGGCCTTCACGCCGTCGGCGACGGGAGGGGGCGGCATGCTCTCAGATTTTGTCGTATCGGAGGAGGCGGGGATAGCATGGGTCACGCCAGGTGCCGTGGGCGACATGGAGCAGGCGGCGAGCCAGGGGGCGGGTGCAAGCACGGCTGCACCCCTGACCAGGAGCGAGAGTGCCGTCCGCCGCGTCGTGTCTCCGCTTCCCAAGGCTCCACCCCGATTCGCCAACGTGGCCCAATTCAAGACTGGTTAACGCCATGTCGATGGCACGTCGAGAGTGATCCGGCCACAACCCCACGGCGTCCTCGCCGGCTGGGATGTGAATGTCGGGATACATGCCGGCTGGCGTCGCGGCACAGGGGGCCGCTCCTTGGCCCGGACGACGCCGCTCAATCGAATCATCCTGGAGATGCGCCGGGGACGCGGCGGTCGCTACGCGACACTGCGCTCGCGCCAATGTAGGATCGGCGGATGAGCGAGCAGGAGCCCCTAGCGGAACGCGAGGCCGAGGACGTGGCGGGCGGCGCCGCCCGCGGCCGGATCGTTGCTCTCGCCGCTGCGGAGCTGGAACGCCGCCTCGCCGAGCCGCTTTCACCGGGGCTCTATCTCGTTGCGACGCCGATCGGCAATCTCGGCGACATGACGCTCAGGGCAATCGCCGTGCTGGCGCGGGTGGACGTGGTGTGCTGCGAGGATACGCGCCACAGCCGAACCCTGCTCGCCCACTTCGGCATCGACCGGCCACTGCGCGCCTATCACGAGCACAATGCCGAGGCGGAGCGGCCGGGTCTCGTCGCGCAACTCCAGCGCGGGCGCGCAATTGCGCTTATTTCCGACGCCGGCACGCCGCTGGTCTCGGACCCGGGCTTCAAGCTCGTGCGGGACTGTCAGGAGGCGGGCATCCTGGTGACGGCCGTGCCGGGTGCCTCGGCCGTGCTGACGGCCGTGACGATGGCCGGACTGCCGCTCAACGAGTTCCATTACGTCGGCTTTCTGCCGTCGCGTGAAGGGCGACGGCGCAGCCGGCTGGAGCAGCTGGCCGCGATTCCGGCGAGCCTCGTCGTCTTCGAGGCCCCGAGCCGGCTGGCCGAGACGCTGGCCGACATGGCCGAGGTGCTGGGGCGAGACCGACCTGTGGCCGTGGCGCGGGAGCTGACCAAGCGCTTCGAGGAGGTGCGTCGCGGGAGCGCGGCCGAGGTCGCAGCCTGGGCCGCCAGCGAGCCCGTGCGCGGCGAGGTCGTGATCGTCGTCGGGCCGCCGCTGCCACGCGAGGCGACGAATGAGGCTATCGCAGCGGCGCTTTCGGCGCTCGTGGCCGAGACGGGCCTGAAAGAGGCGGTCAAGGTAGTGGCCGCGCGCCTCGATGTGCCGCGCACACGCGTCTACGAGATCGGCCTGTCGCTCAAGGAGCGGACTCGTGACGCGACCTAGCCGGCCGAGCAATGCGGAGCCAAAGGGGCGAGGCGGGGCCGACGAGCGGCGACAGCGGCTGAGCCGCGGACTCGTGGCCGAGCATGTCGCGGTGGCGCTGCTGATGCTCAAGGGCTACCGGATCATCGCGCGACGCCTGCGGACACCCTACGGCGAGCTCGACCTGATTGCCGCGCGTGGCCGACGGCTGGCGTTCGTCGAGGTGAAGCGCCGGCTCACGATTTCCGATGCGGAGGCGGCGCTGACGCCGCATCAGGCCGGCCGGATCGGAAGAGCCGCGGACTATTGGCTCGACCGGCACCCGGCGTTCCGTAACCATGAGATCGGGCTCGATGCGGTGCTCGTGATGCCGCGACGATGGCCGCGGCACATCCCGAACGCGCTGGATGGGATTTGATCCTCGCTGCCGCGTCAGTCCATGTCCGGCGTAATGACGTTCTGGGGCCGGTTCGATAGGAGCGCGGCGCGCATCGTCTCGGCGGCCTTCACCCGAGTATCGTGCTCGGCCTGGGGCGAGTAGTAGGCCGCATGGGGTGTGATCACGAGCCGACCCAAAAGCCAGGGCTCGCGCGCCCGATAGGCGGCCATCAGGCGTGGCAACGGCTCGACCGGCGGCTCGACCGGCACGACGTCGAGCCCCGCCGCTGCGAGATGCCCGCTCTTCAAATGCTCGTAGACGGCGTCGATGTCGACGATCGGCCCTCGTGCCGTATTGACCAGAACGGCATTTGGTCTGAGGCGTGCGATCTCGGCGAGGCCGATGAGACCGCGCGTGTTGCGCGTCAGCGGGCAATGAATCGACAGCGTGTCTGTCTGCGAGAGTAGCGCCTCGAGGGTCGGCGCGCGCTCTATGCCGAGTGCCAACTCCGAGCCATTCGGCAGGTTGGGGTCGAAAAAGACCACGCGAAAGCCGAGCGCCTTGGCGCGCAGCGCGGCCGCCGTCCCGATGCGTCCGAGACCGACGATGCCGAACGTCTGCACGCCGAGACGGCGGACGAGTCCGCCCGCGGTGTGTGGCCGCCACGGTGCCACGGGATCGCTGCGCTGCGTGTCGTGATAATGAAGAATTCCGCGCCGCAAGGTCAGCGCCAGCGTGATGGCGTGGTCCGCGACCTCGGTCGTGCCGTAGTCGGGGACATTGCAGACGATGATGTTGCGCTCGGCGGCGGCGGCCCGGTCGATGCGGTCGTAGCCGACGCCCATGCGGACGATGCATTTGAGGCGCGGAAAGCGGTCCATGTCCGCGCCGGATACAAAGAACCGGAGGATCATCAGGCCATCGATCGTGGCGCAATCCTCGGGCGAGAGGTTGGCCAAAGAGGACGCACTGCGGCGAACGACGCTGACGCCCTCGCCGAAAACCTGGCGCTCGATGGCGTCGTCCGGGTAGCGGTCTTCTGCATAAAGGACATTGAAGGTCATGGGCTGGCTCCCTTGCGTGCCCCAGGCTGACAGGGGCACGACCAGCCTGCAAGATCGGCATCGCGGCCGCGGCTACCTCGTCACGGCTCGGCTGATCGATTGACTTTCACCGGCCGGTCCCTCTTCGATGCAGCAAAGTCGGCTCACGATCATTCACGAGAGACCCATGCCCCTGCGCATCGCCTGCCAGATGGACCCCATCGACAAGATCGACATCAAGGGCGACTCGACGTTCGCCCTGCTGCTCGAGGCCCAGCAGCGGGGACACGAGCTGTTCTACTACACGCCGCCGCACTTGACGCTCGACGGCAAGCATCTCGTCGCGCGCGGGCACACGCTCGGCGTCGAGGACAAGGTCGGAGACCACTACCGGCTGTCCGATCCACGCAGGATCGACCTCGCGGAGTGGGACGTGGTGCTGCTGCGCCAGGACCCGCCGTTCGATATGGGCTACATCACGACGACGCACCTGCTCGAGCGCATCCACCCGAAGACGCTGGTCGTGAACGACCCGGCGCATGTGCGCAATGCGCCGGAAAAAGTGTGGGTGCTGGAGTTCCAGGATCTGATGCCGCCGACGATGGTGACGCGCAATATCGAGGACGTGCGTGATTTCCAGACCCGCTACAAGGACATCATCATCAAGCCGCTCTATGGCAACGGCGGCGCGTCGGTGTTTCGCATCCAGCCCGGAGATTCCAACGTCAACTCGCTGGTGGAGCTGTTCCGGACCGTCTTCCGCGAGCCTTTCATGGTGCAGCAGTACCGTCCGGAGGTGCGTGCCGGAGACAAGCGGATCATCCTGGTCGACGGAGAGGTGGCGGGCGCCATCAATCGCGTGCCGGCGGATGGCGAGACGCGCTCGAACATGCACGTGGGGGGTACGCCAACGCCGACGGAGCTCACGGCCCGCGACTTGGAAATCTGCGCCCGCCTCGGACCGCACCTCAAAGCTCGCGGGCTCGTGTTCGTCGGCATCGACGTGATCGGACCTTATCTCACCGAGATCAATGTCACCTCGCCGACCGGTATCCGGCAGGTCAAAGCGTTCGGCGGCAACGATATTGCGGCCATGATCTGGGATGCCATCGAGGCAAAACGAGCCGCCGTCGCATGATCCTCCGGCGGATTACGCGTTAACCATCCGGGCATAATAACGGTTTTATCCACAACTTCTTCAGGCTAGCGAGCCCTTGGCCCCATCGGGTCACAGGGGACAACCGGGATGCGTCCGCATCCCCGTCAGCCAGAAGGAGCGAATCCATGCAGGGACCTCGTCCAGGCGTGCTCGCGCTCGCCGTCGCACTCATCGGCGTCGGCACACTCACCATGTTGCCCGACGAGCTGGATGCCGCCAACTCGTGCCTGCCACGCGAGCTCAAATCCCGCCTCGCGCAGGTCAGCAAGAAGTTCGGCAAGGTTGAGATCGTCTCGACGTACCGATCGGGCGCCCGTATGCCCAGCGGCAAATCCAGCTATCATGCCTCTTGCCGAGCGGTCGATTTCAACCCGCCGCGCGGCAAGTACAAGCAGGTGGCCGGGTGGCTCAAGGCCAACCATTCCGGCGGCGTCGGAACCTACAGCTGTGGCATGCATCACATCCACATCGACACCGGGCCCGCTTATCGATTCCACCACTGCCAGAGTGCGTCGGCCGGCGAGGAGATGGACGCGGATGCCATCCGGGCGGCGAAGGCCCAATGGCCGACAGAGCCGGGCAAGGGGGCATGGCCCCTGGTGCTATCCGCCAGCTCGGCTCCGGCGGTGACATCCACGGGCCTCTAGCCGTGTAGCGAGGAGAGCGAGCCCGGCGGCACGCCTCGCTTCAGCCGGGCTCGATCCGCTTGCGGGCGAGGAACTCGGGGAATGCGTCCTTGGCCTGGGCGCCGCGCATCACCTCGGTCGTGTAGCGATGCTCTGCTGCCCAGCGGCGCTCCAGGCTCTCGCCCTGCTGCTCGAGGAGCAGCGCCTTGACGCCTCTGACCGCGCCGCGATGGTTGGCAGTGATCAGCCGCGCCATCTCCATCGTCTTGGTGCGCAATTGCGCCGACGGCACCAGATGGTTCAACAGACCGATACGATAGGCCTCCTCCGCCTCGACGATACGAGCGGTGAACAGCAGCTCCTTCGCCTGTGGCCAGCCGATCTGAGAGCCGAGCGACCACGTCGAGTTGATCCGTCCGTAGGCTGCCGCAAGGAAGCGGAACCGAGAGCGCTCGCAGCCGATCCTGATGTCGAGCGACGATGCGAGCACCGCCGCGCCGCCATAGGCCAGGCCGTTCATCATGCCGATGACGGGCTTGGCGCACATCGAGATCTCGAGTGTGCGCCGGGGCTGGGCCATGCGGTCCTGCTCCTCCCGGCTGTAGCGCTTGTCGTCCGCCACCTGCTCCTTGATGTCGCCGCCGGCCGAGAAGGCCTTGTCGCCCGCGCCGGTTATGACGAGGCAGCCGATCGCGTCGTCGGCCTCGAGCGATTTCACGGCGTCCAGCAATTCGGCACCGAGCTTGCGGTTCATCGCGTTGAGGACGTCCGGGCGGTTCAGCGTCACGACGCCGACGCCGTCCTCACGGTCCACCAGGATATGCTCGTAGCTCATCGTCGCGGCTCCCTTTCCGTCCGCCCCTACCAAGCCAGCTCGAGGATCTCGCGGACGTCGGCTGCGCTCTTGATGGGACGCGGGTTGATGCGCACGGGCTTGTAGGCCAGCGCGCGCGTGGCGATCTCGTCGAGGCGGTCGCGCGTGATGCCGACGTCACGCAGCGAGGTGGGCTGGTCCAGTCCGCCGACCAGCTCCTTGACCAGCTCGCCAGCGGGACGGCCGGGCGCTCCCATCGCGGCCGACAGCGCTTTCTGCCGCTCGCCGTTGACGGGCGCGTTCCAGGTCAGGACCGCCGGCAGCATCACGCACGACGTGTGCCCGTGCGGCACGCCGAAGGTGGCGCCGAGGGCGTAGCCGATCCCGTGACTGGCACCCATCGCTACACCGGCGACCGACGGCGCAATGGCCTGCCACATGCCGAACTGCGCTTCCATGCGTGCCGGGAGGCTGGCCGGATCGCGCTTGATGCGGGGAAGGCCGCTGTGGAGCATGCGCAGGCCCTGCAGCGACTGCTGCTCGGTCGCGGGGTTGGCGTCCGGATTGCAGTAGCTCTCGACGGCATGATCGACGGCGCGAATGCCGGTCGAGAACAACAGCCATTGAGGTGTGTCGAGCGTCGCCGCCGGATCGAGGATGATCGATCGCGGCGCCATCATGCGATGGATGAACGTCTGCTTGGTGTTGGTCGCAGATAGCGTGATGCCGGACGTCGAGGTGAACTCGGATGCCGAGAGCGTGGTCGAGACGGCGAGCATGCGGATGGGGTCGGCCGGTGCCGTGATGCGCTTCGGGTCCTTCACGTCCTGGCCGGCGCGGTAGGGCTCCATGGCGTCGATCGAGTCGAGGCCGAGCCACAGGCACATCAGCATGGACTTGGTGGCGTCGATGGTCGAGCCGCCGCCGATGGCGACCAGCAGATCGGCCTTTTCCGCACGTGCCTTGGCGGCGCCTGCGATCACGTCCTCGCGCGGGCTGTGGCTCGAGATCTCGGTGTGGGTGCCGACATGCATTGTGCCGAGCGCTCGCTCGGCGCGCTGCAACGGGCCGTTCGCGAGCTTCGCCAGGGATCGCGTCGAGGTGAGGAAGATGCGCCTGGCGCCGTAGCGCTTCGCCTCTGCGACGATCGCCTCCTCGAGCGGCTGTCCGAAGACGATCCGCTCGGAGGCGGAGATGCTGAAGGTACCTTTGGCGAGGTTGTCGGATGAGTTCATTGGCTGATCCCTGGCGTGATTGCGCCAAGTGTTGCACCCCGTCGGCCACGACGCCAGCAGCGGCCACGACGTCAGCTCAATCGGCGCGGTCGGGCAGCCGGCCGGCGACGGAGATGGCGCCGTCGTTCTCGAGGATCGCATAGCGAACGCTGCCGAGCGACGAGTAGCCTTCCTTGCGCAAGGCCTCCAGTAGCTCCGTGCGCGTGATGCACTCGGCGGCGAGCGCCTCGGCGTCGAGCACGCCGTGCCAGACGAGCACACGAGGCACCCCATCCACGGCTCTTTCGACGCGCTTGCTCCGCCAGGTCAGATAGCCCACCAGCTGACTCATGCCGAAAAGCGTGGCTGCGGCGAGCAGGCCGCCGGTCAGCGACTTCTCCTCGGCCATCATGGCATTCTGCACGCTCTCGGACAGGATCAGCAGCACCAGGAGGTCGAACGGCGAGAGCTCGCCCACGTGCCGCTTTCCGACGATCCTCAGCATCACGAACAACGCAGCATAGACGGCAAGCACCCGAGCGACGATCTCGAGCGGGCTCGTGGTCATCGAGAACATGAAAGATCACCCCATCTGCCGGTACATGACTGGGCTCAGCGTGCGAGACCGTGACCGCTGCACGGTCTCCGGCAACGACGCTTCCGGACGGACGGCGTTCCGAGCGGCACCTGCAAAAGCCGGCACCGGCAACAACGGGAGCCTCGAACGTGACCGAGCCTCGCCGCGAGCTTGACAGCCCAACGGTGCTGGCGTCCCCTTTGCCGGAAATTTCAGTCACTGGGCCATGCAGCCGGACCGGAGCCTTCGTCCATGAGCAGGAAGTGGAACATCGCGATCGTCGGCGCGGGCGCGCTGGGCGGGCACGTCGGCGCCTATCTCACGAGGGCAGGTGAGCGCATCACATTCATCGATCCCTGGCCGGAGCACGTCGAGAAGATGCGTCGCGAGGGCCTCACGCTGCGCGGCCAGACGGGGCCCGAGAATTTCACCGTGCCGGTGAAGGCGATCCACCTCACCGAGCTGCAGGACACCATCAAGAGCGAGCCGTTCGACCTCGCCTTCGTCGCCATGAAATCCTACGACACGCTGTGGGCGACCGAGATGATCAAGCAGTATCTCAGCGAGGAAGGCTTCGTTGCCTCGCTGCAGAACTCGATCAACGAGGAGCGCATCGCCTCGGTGGTGGGCTGGGGCCGCACCGTCGGTGTGATCGCGGCCACCATCGCGGTCGAGCTGATGTCGCCGGGTCTCATCCGCCGCAACGTGGCGCTGGGTGGCGACAAGCGGCTCATTTTCCGCGTCGGCGAGCCACATGGCCGGATCACGCCGCGCGTCGAGAAAATCGCCGACATGCTGAAGTGCGTCGACAGCTCCAAAGCGACGACGAACCTGTGGGGCGAGCGCTGGTCGAAGCTCGCCGTCAACGCCATGCGCAATCCGGTCTCGGCTGCGACGGGCCGCGGCGGCAACGCCAACGACAAGGACGAGAAGACACGCCTCTTGGCGATCCGGCTGGCTGCGGAGGCCTGCAAGGTCGGGCAAGCGCACGGCTACCAGATCGAGAAGGTCTACGGCATTCCGCCGGAGCAGCTGGTGGCGGCCGTCGACGGCGACAAAGCCGCGATGGCCGGCTGCGAGAAAATCCTTCTCGACAACACGCTGTTCCGGAACGACGACCAACGGCCATCCATGGGCCAGGACATCCAGAAGGGCCGGCGAACGGAGATCGACTACATCAACGGTCTCGTCGCCGAGAAAGCGAAAGAGTCGGGGATCGCCGTGCCGGCCAATCTCGGCATCATCGACGCCGTCAGGAAGATCGAGCGCGCCCAGGCGAAGCCGTCGCCGGAGCTGGTCTACGGGATTTGAGAAGCGGCAAGAGCAAGTGCCACGGACCAAGGCTGCTCTCTGCGGAAGGAGACCAATCCATGACGGAAAAGCCGTTCGCCACCGGCCGCTGCCTCTGCGGCGACGTCACCTTCGTGATCACGACGGCTCCCCAAATGACCGGGCAGTGCCACTGCAAGGACTGCCAGCGTGCCTCCGGGACGGGGCACATGTCGCTCGCCTTCTTCAAGCGCGAGGACGTGGACATCCGGGGTCAGACGGCAAGCTTTACTGTGAAGGCCGACAGCGGGAACAAGAACACGCGCCATTTCTGCCCGCATTGCGGTAGCCGCATCTACGGCGAGAACTCGGCACGGCCCGGCATGGTGGGCATCAACGTCGGCACGGTCGACGACAACATCTGGTACAAGCCGGGACGCATCGTCTACGTGAAGGACCAGCCACCGTGGGACATGACCGCGACGGACGTCCCGCGCTTCGACATGATGCCGCCGCCACCGCCGAAGGCATAGGCGGAGATGCCGATTCCGCGTTTTGGATCATAAGGGTTGAGAGTGCGTGGGCGCTCGGCTAGCATGACTTGGCGCCGTGAGGGGAAGCGGCGTCATCCAATCACATTGCAGCCGAGTGGCGGCGGCCTGCGCTCGAGAGAGTAGTCATCGCGTGAGATCTCGAACAACCGTCAGGAGCCTGGACCAGGGCATGTTGCCACGCGACTGGAGCGTGGGCGACCAAAGCACAGCCGGAGTGGCCATCGGATTCAGAGCAAACCGGGGCTGCTCATGAGAGATGGCGCCCACGCGTCTGCGGTGACCTCTGCGCTGGCGGGCGGCACGGACTTCGGGCGCGAGATGGCCGCGGCAGGCCACAGCGAGTCGCTGGCGGAAGCACTGCGCGAGCGTCTGTCGCGAACATCCCGAGCGGAGGCCTGGCGTTACCAGGTCGCGATGGGTTTTCTCGGCTTCGTCGCAGGGCTGGTGCTCGTCATTCCCGTCGTCCTGTATTCGGCAGCCAGCCGTAACGGTGCGACGGCATGGCTCGGAACGCCAACGGGGCTCAAGGAGGCCTCGCGATCAGACGCTGCGCACCCGTCGCTGGTGCAGGTGCCGACGCTGATGGGGCGCGAGCTGGCTCAGCCGGTGGCGGCCTTCCAGACCGTGCCGTCAGCGGCGGGGGAGGCCACGCAAGACAGCGCCCCCCATGTCGCGATGCCGGCACATCCTCCAGCCGCCGAGCAGCTCGAGGAAGCACGCAGGCTCATTCGCTCCGGCGAGATCATGGCAGCGCGTGCGCTCCTGTCGCAAAGCCATCTCGCGGGCCTCGGCGAAGCGCACTTCATGCTGGCGGAGACTTACGATCCCAACGTGCTCGCCGCACTCGGCTCCAACGGTGTCGAGGCCGAGACCGCGACGGCCCGCCAGCATTACGAGGCGGCGCTGGCGAATGGCGTGACGACTGCCGCAATGCGACTGGAGGCGCTAGAGTAGCTCAGTGCAGGCCGTGCGCGGGGACAATGGCGACCCGGGTCGAGCCCGCTGTTCCTCCCGCCGACTCTGCCATGTGAGCTCCGCCCCATGACCGCCTTCGTCATCCGACGGCTGATGCAGAGTGCCGGCGTGGTGCTCGCGATGTCGCTCATCGTGTTCGCCGGCATGCATCTGGTCGGCGATCCGATCTATCTGCTCGTCAACCCGCAGTCCGATCAGGCCGAGATCGAGGCCACCATCCGCAGGCTGGGGCTCGACCGTCCGCTCTGGGAGCAGTACCTGCACTTCCTGAAAGGCGCCGCGACCGGC
The DNA here is from genome assembly GCA_050249405.1 of Hyphomicrobiaceae bacterium. Classification (GTDB taxonomy): domain Bacteria; phylum Pseudomonadota; class Alphaproteobacteria; order Rhizobiales; family Hyphomicrobiaceae. The sequence continues at coordinate 34,252 of JBFWQN010000003.1, forward strand.
TATCTCGGAGACAGCTTCGTGCACGGGACGTCGGCGCTGAAGCTCATTCTCGAGCGCATGCCGGCGACGCTCGAGCTGGCGGTCGCCTCGCTGATCATGGCCATCGTCATCGGGATCCCACTCGGGCTCTATGCCGGGCTGCGTCCGAGGAGCACCTTCTCCCGGCTGATCATGGCGGGCTCGATCCTCGGGTTCTCGCTGCCGACGTTCTGGGTCGGCATCATGATGATCATGGTGCTCGCCGTGATGCTCGGGTGGCTCCCTTCGACGGGAAGAGGACCGACCGCGACCTATCTCGGCATGACATCGAGCTTGTTCACGCTCGAGGGGTTACGCCACATCCTGATGCCGGCGCTGAATCTGGCACTGCTCAAGGTCTCGCTGGTCATCCGCCTGACGCGCGCCGGCACCGGCGAGGCGATCCACCAGGACTACATCAAGTTCGCCAGGGCGAAGGGCCTCTCCACCTCGCGCGTGATCGGCGTGCACCTGATGAAGAACATCATGATCCCGGTGGTGACCGTGCTCGGCCTGGAGCTCGGCAATCAGATCGCCTTCGCGGTCGTCACCGAGACGATCTTCGCGTGGCCGGGCATGGGCAAGCTGCTGATCTCGTCGATCCAGAGCCTCGACCGGCCGGTGATCGTCGCCTACCTCATCGTCACCGTGCTCATGTTCGTGGTGATCAACCTTGTCGTCGACGTGCTCTACTCGCTGCTCGATCCACGAGTGCGCCTCGGGGAGAAAAGCACATGAGCCGAGCGGAGCCGACAGAGCGAGCTGCCGAGGTGCCGGCCGGCAGCCACCGTGCCCCGGCCGTCGAGACGCCGATCCACCGGTTTCTTGCGGAATTCGCCGAGAATCCGATAGCTGTCGGGGCGCTGGGCCTTTTCATGCTGATCGTCGCGCTGGCGGTTGCCGCGCCCTGGATCGCGCCGCAGAACCCCTACGATCTGGCGCAAGTCGACATCCTCGACGCACGCCTCGTTCCGGGAACGCCATCGTCCACGGGCACCTTCACGCATTGGCTCGGGACCGACGGCGCGGGGCGCGACCTCGTGTCGGGCATACTCTATGGCCTCAGAATCTCGCTGTTCGTCGGCGTGGCATCGGGGCTCATCGCGATGGCCTTGGGCTCGGCGATCGGCCTGGTCGCGACCTACGCCGGCGGGAGGATCGAGACGCTGGTGATGAGGCTCGTCGACCTGCAGCTGTCGTTTCC
>JBFWQN010000004.1:0-34072 GCA_050249405.1 Hyphomicrobiaceae bacterium
GATTTCATGGACGCGCTGAAGGCCTCGACCAGGTTCGGACCGGGGGGACGTGCACCGGCGGAGCAGATTGCGGACCCGATAACGGACGAGATCGAGGAAACGAGGAACCCATTCCTGTCGGGCCTCGCCGGCCGCGCCAAGGCGCAGCTTTGCGACCAGGGCGACGGCAACCACTTCGCCTATCTGGGCAGCCTGTCGGTGACGCCCGAGCTGGTTCAGGCTCTGCGGGCGAAGGGCCAGCCGGAGCTTGCCCAGGCGCTCGAAGGATCTGCCCGGGTGAACGTCCTCGTCACCCATCACGGCAGCCGGGATTTGGGTGCGCAGGTCTACAAGCGGGGCATCGCTGCCGCCGTACAGCATACCAAGGTCGTCTCGCCCGAGACCGGCCAGCATCAAGCGTGGATCGATCCCGACAGCGAGACCGGAACGGCATACTGGGACGCGTTGCAGTACGTGGCGCGCTGGACGCGGCGCAACCACCAGCTCGTGCACGAGCGCACGCTCGCTCGGCTCGGTATCGGAGCCGTGGCAGCGTTCGGCAACGAGCACAATTTCGTCTGGAAGCGCGGCGATCTGTTCTACCACGGCAAGGGTGCCACCCCGGCCTGGACCGGCGACGACGGGCATCCACTGCTGGGACTCATCCCGCTGAACATGGCCGCGCCCGTGCTGCTGACGCTCGGCAACGACCGCGCCGAGTTCGCGTCGTTCTCTCCGCACGGCGCGGGCCGCAACAAGAGCCGTTCGGCGCTGCTCCGGGAGCACGGACTCGCGGGGCTGCTGCCGGAGGAGTTCCTGGCCCGCTCGCGGGAGCTGATGGACCGCCAGACGGACGGGCTCGACGTGCGCTTCTACTACGACCGCCCGGATGTCTCGGAAAGCCCGATCGCCTACAAGTCCGCTGACCAGGTGAGAGAGCAGATCCAGCGCTTCGGGCTTGCCGATGTGATCGGCCTCATCCAGCCAAAGGGCTCGATCATGGCGGGCGATTACGATAAGCCATGGCAGCGCAAGCCGTTGAAGCGCTAGCCCGGAATGGCGGCGGCATCTGCCGCCGTCTTCTTCGCGTAATGGTCGGCCAAAGTACCGGTAGTCATGTCATTGCCCATCATCGAGACGGAGCGACTGATCCTCAGGCCGCTGCGCGCCGGCGACGAGCCCGATTTTCTGGCGCTCGCCTGCGACTGGGACGTGGCGCGGATGACGAGTGACATCCCCCATCCCCTCCTGCCTTCGCACGCGAAGGCCTGGCTCGATCCCAACGGTAGCGACGTGCGCTTCGCCATCGAGGTCTACGGGCGCATGATCGGCAGCGTCGGATACTTTCGTCGGCGCTCCGGTGCCGCCGAGCTCGGCTTCTGGCTGGGCCGCAGCCACTGGGGCGCAGGTTTGGGCACCGAGGCGGCAACGGCCGTGGTGCGGCACGGTTTCTGCGCCGATGGCCACGCGAGTTTCTCGTCTGCCCATTTCGTCGACAACCCGGCCTCCGCCCGCGTTCTGGCCAAGCTGGGATTCGAGCCCGCAGGGCGTGGTCGCATGTGGTGCTCGGCCAGGGGCGCGGAGGTGGATGCCGTCATCCTCTGGCTGTCGCGCGAGCGCGCCGAGGCGCACCTGGATCTCGGCCCGCGGCTGCCCTTGCGTCGCAAGCGCTGGACATCGTTGCTCGATTCGCTGAAGGGCGCATCGTGACCGCACCGCTCACCCGCCGGAAGGCAAGGCTATGAAATTCCTCGACCAAGCAAAGATCTATGTGCGCTCGGGCGCCGGCGGCAACGGCTGCATCTCGTTCCGGCGCGAGAAGTTCATCGAGTTCGGCGGTCCGAATGGCGGCAACGGCGGCAAGGGCGGCGACGTGATCGTCACGTGCGTCGAGAACCTGAACACGCTGATCGACTACCGCTACCAGCAGCACTTTTTCGCCAAGGATGGGCAGGCGGGGATGGGGCGCGATCGCAGCGGCGCCAACGGCGACGACATGGTGATCAAGGTGCCGCCGGGAACCGAGGTGCTCGCGGAGGATCAGGAGACGGTGCTGGCCGAGCTGCTGAAGCCGAGCGATTGGGTCGTGATCGCCCGTGGTGGCAATGGCGGCTTCGGCAACGCCTATTTCAAGACCTCGACCAATCGCGCGCCGCGGCACGCCAATCCCGGCCAGCCCGGCGAGGAGCTGACGATCTGGTTGAGGCTGAAGCTGATTGCCGACGCAGGCCTGATCGGATTGCCGAACGCCGGCAAATCCACTTTCCTCGCGGCCGTGACGGCGGCCAAGCCCAAGATCGCCGACTATCCGTTCACGACGCTGCATCCGAACCTCGGCGTCGTGCGCGCCGGTGACGTGGAATTCGTGCTCGCCGACATCCCGGGTCTCATCGAGGGCGCGCACGAGGGCGCCGGGCTGGGCACGCGCTTTCTCGGTCACGTCGAGCGATGCGCGGTCCTGCTGCATCTCGTCGATGCGACGCAGGAGGATGTGGCCGAGGCCTACAGGACGGTGCGGCGTGAAATTCGGGCGTATTCACCCGAGCTTGCCAAGCGCAAGGAGCTCGTGGCGCTGAGCAAGTGCGATGCTCTCGGCCCCGAGCTGATCGAGGAGAAGGCCGCCGAGCTGACGAAGGCGGCACGCAAGAAGCCGCTGGTGTTGTCGGCGGTCGCCGGGACCGGCATGAGGGAGGCACTCTTCGCTGTCACGCGCGAGATCGGCCGTCGCAACGAGAAGGAGGACGCCGAGCGAGAGGCTATCGAGGGCAAGCCGCTCTGGCGCCCCGCGGTTCGTTGATCTGCGTCGTGTCGTCAGCAGCCCCCGATGCGAGGAGCTGCCGAGCCTGCGGGTTTCGTCAGCGACGCACGGTCAACGCAGGTAAGGACAGAGCCGCTCCTCGCCATCGTACGTGATGTACGTGCCGGTATTGGCGTTGAAGGACCGGAAGCGCGACGCACAGCGTGCGATGGCATCGGGGTCGTCGTAGCCGTAGGGGACAGCCGGCCGAACGGTATAGGTGCGGGACTCGTAGTAGGTCACGGGCGGAGCATAGTAGGGCCGATAGTACGGGCGGTAGTAGGGCCGATAGGGGCCGTACCACGGTCGATAATATCCGCCATATCCGCCATACGGCCTGCCGACACCGACATAGATGCCGATCTGAGCCTTCTCGACGATTCCCGCCGGCGCCGACCGGGCCGGCAATGATGGTCCTGCAGCGGCCGGAGCCGCGATCGCCGCCGATGCGGCGAGGCTCATTGCCGTGAGGACGGCTTTTCTGACCGACTTCGACATATCGCCTCCAGTGTTTTGCCGATCGCGTTCCGCACAACGAGCTAAGCCCGGATTCGGTCGCAAAGTTGGCAAAGCGCGGTCTCGGCTGCTGGACTTGTCATTTGGGGCTCGGCCGGCCCGCGGCGTCAGCCTTCGTAAGCACATCTCCCCGTTTCAGCTCACTCACTTGACTGACGTGATGCCTTGGCTCGAATGGCCGTCGATGAGAGTTGCATCAACCTGCCGCTGAGCAGGCACCAGCAAGGCGGCCTCTTCAGAGCCAGGTTTCGCGCCCGCTCCTCCGGCAAGCGTTGGCGACTGAAGGCCCGTGCCGATTTCGACGCGAGGGCGCGCAGCCGCCATCCGGGGCGATCGGCGACGGCGATGGGTAGCGCGCGGAAAATTTGTCGCCAGTGCCGCCAACGATCGAACTCCGCCAAACAATCTGCGCCCATCAGCCAGACGAAATGCACCCCTGGCTGCCTGCGCATCAGAAATGCGATCGTCGCCGCTGTGAAGGTGGTGCCCAGGAGCTTCTCGAAATCCGTCACGACGATCCTCGGATCGGCGGCCATCTTCTTCGCCAGTGTCACCCGCACGTCGAGCGGCAGCAACTCGCGGTGACTTTTCAGCGGGTTGCCGGGCGTCACGATCCACCAGACCCGGTCGAGGCCCAGTCGCCGCAGCGCCAGCTCGCTGATGGCCTTGTGCGCGGCGTGCGGCGGGTTGAAAGAGCCGCCGAGGAGCCCGATGCGTTGACCCGGCTCCGCGTGAGGGGGCCGGGCCCGAATGGAACCGAGACTCGAGGCTGCCGATCTGCGCATGGCAACGATTTGAGCGCTTCGGGTGGACACCGGCAAGGGGCATGCGCAGCGCAGCGAGGCGAGAGCCGTGAGACACGTCCCGGCGTCTCCGCTACGTCTGGCGTTTCGCCGTTTGCCGAGGAGCCCGAGCCATGCAGCAACCGACTATTTTCGCGCTGTCGAGCGGCCGGGGTCGCGCTGGCGTGGCCGTCATCCGCATCTCGGGGCCCCAGGCGGGTGCTGTCCTCGACCGCATGGCGCCTCCCCGTCCGGCAGCTCGCAGAGCGGCCTTCCGCCGGATCGTCGACCCGGCCACCAGTGAGTTGCTGGACGCCGCCCTGGTGTTGTTCTTCGCAGGCCCCGCCAGCGAGACCGGCGAGGACATTGCCGAGCTTCAGCTCCATGGCAGTCCGGCGGTCGTGCGCAGCGTTCTGGACGCGCTTGCCCGCATTCCGGGCTGCCGCCTCGCCGAGCCGGGCGAGTTCGCCCGCCGCGCATTCCTCGCCGGCAAGATCGACCTGACCGCCGCCGAAGGCCTCGCTGACTTGATCGACGCCGAGACCGATGCACAGCGTCGCCAGGCTCTCGCGCAGGCGGGCGGTGCATTTGCGCGTCGATGCGAGGATTGGCGCGAGCGCTTGCTCGCGGCTCGCGCGCTGGCCGAGGCGGCCATCGACTTCTCCGACGAGGCGGATGTGGCATCGGATGCCCTGACCGAGGCCCGTCAGCTCGCTGGATCGCTGTTGCGCGATATTTCGCTTGCGCTCGCCGACGCCAACCGAGGCGAGATCGTTCGCGAGGGCTTCCGCGTCGTCATCGCCGGCCCGCCGAATGCGGGGAAATCCAGCCTTCTCAACGTCCTTGCCCGGCGCGACGTCGCCATCGTCTCGGATGAGGCCGGTACGACCCGGGACGTGCTGGAGGTGCATCTCGATCTCGGCGGCTATGCCGTCGTCGTGAGCGACACGGCGGGCCTTCGCGAGGCGGCGGGCGCGGTCGAGCGCGAAGGGATGCGCCGCACCATCGAGCGCGCGCGGTCGGCGGATCTGGTCGTCTGGCTTGTCGATGCCGTGGCGCCTGCCTGGTCGCCGCCGGCTGACCTCGCTGCTGCTGACCGTGTGTTGCTGGTCCTGAACAAGTCCGACATTGCCCACCCGCATGCGCCGGCGGATGCGGCCGCGGCCTCGTCCATCTTGGCGGTCTCGGCGCTGACCGGCGCGGGCATTCCCGCGCTTGTCGAGCACATCGCCGCGATCGTCGCGGAGCAACTGTCTGGTGAGCTCTCGGTCGGCCTGCCCACTCGGGCGCGCCACCAGGCGGCACTCACGGACTGCACGGCCGCCCTGGATCGGCTGCTGCAGGCGCCTCCCGCTCTCGCGCCCGAGCTCGCTGCCGAGGAGCTGCGTCTGGCGGCCGACGCGCTCGGCCGCATCACCGGCCGCATCGATGCCGACGAGATGCTTGGCGAAATCTTTGGCCGGTTCTGCATCGGCAAGTAGAAAAATGATTCTCGCCCATGTTTCACGTGAAACGTCAAGAGTCGATCGCGACAGTCAAAGAGTCGCTCCCGCCAAAAATTGGATTCACGTGAAACAAATTGTGGGGAGTCGCCCCGTAGTCATTGATTCACGTGAAACATTTCATGGTGGAGCTTTGGTTGGAGCCGGCTGCGCTGCACGACTGTAGCGAAAGCTTGGACGTGCCGAGGTCGATAACGCTGCATGTGCCGTGGCCGGTGGATCGGCTTGGCACTCCTGGCGGTCTGACAGGGGCTGATTCACGTGAAACACCCGTGTCGCTCGGCGCCCGGGTCGTGATTCACGTGAAACACCCGACCGTTGCCTCGTCTGGTCGGCCGCGTACCTTTCCGTTAGAAACAGCGCATGCAGTCCAAGCCAGCAACGCCCTCTCTCGGCACGTTCGACGTCATTGTGGTCGGCGGCGGCCACGCCGGCACCGAAGCCGCCGCGGCCGCCGCGCGCATGGGGGCACGCACGGCCCTTGTCACCCACGCATTTGCTCGCATCGGCGAGATGAGCTGCAATCCGGCCATCGGCGGTCTCGGCAAAGGCCATCTCGTCCGCGAGATCGACGCCCTCGACGGCCTGATGGGCCGGGTCGCCGATGCGGCCGGCATCCAGTTTCGCCTGCTCAATCGCTCCAAAGGTCCCGCCGTCCAGGGGCCACGCGCTCAGGCCGACCGCGCGCTTTATCGCGCCGCCATGCAGGCCGCGATTGCGGCCACCCCCGGCCTGGCCGTCGTCGAGGGTAGCGTCGACGACGTGATCGTTGCCGACGGTGCCGTTGCCGGAATCCGCCTCGACGATGGCCGTGAGCTTCGGGCTGGTGCCGTCGTGCTGACCACCGGCACCTTCCTTCGTGGCCTGATCCACATGGGCGAGCAGCAGATCCCGGCGGGCCGCGTCGGGGAGGCCCCGTCCGTGGCGCTCGCCGAGCGCATCGAGGCTCTGGGCCTGGCGCTCGGCCGGCTCAAGACTGGCACCCCTGCGCGTCTGGATGGCCGCACGATCCACTGGGACCGCCTCGAGATGCAGGCCGGCGACGAGCCGCCGGTGCCATTCTCGTTCCTAACCACCCGCATCACGACGCCGCAAATTCGCTGCGGCATCACGGCGACCAATCAACAGACTCACGACATCATCCGCGCGAACCTCGGCCGCTCGGCGATGTACTCGGGACGCATCCGATCCACCGGGCCGCGATATTGCCCCTCGATCGAGGACAAGGTCGTCCGCTTTGCCGATCGCTCGTCGCATCAGATCTTTCTCGAGCCCGAGGGCCTCGACGATCCGACCGTCTATCCGAACGGCCTCTCGACCTCGCTTCCGCCTGAGGTGCAGGATGCGTTTCTGCGCACGCTCCCGGGCCTCGAGCAGGTGACAGTCCTGCGGCCCGGCTACACCATCGAGTACGACTACGTCGATCCCCGCGAGTTGGCCCCGACCCTCGAGGTGCGTCGCCTGCCACGCCTGTTCCTGGCTGGACAAATCAATGGCACGACCGGCTACGAGGAGGCTGGGGCCCAGGGCATACTGGCCGGTATCAATGCCGCCATCCGCGCTTCTGGCCGGTGCGAAGGCAGCGTCGTCTCCCGTGCCGATGCCTATCTCGGTGTGATGATCGACGATCTCGTGACGCGCGGCGTCAGCGAGCCCTACCGCATGTTCACGTCGCGCGCCGAGTTTCGCCTGCGCCTGCGTGCCGACAACGCCGACCAGCGCCTGACCCCACTCGGCATGGCGCTCGGCTGCGTAGGGGCCGAGCGGCGTGCCGCATACCACGTCCGGTCGGCGAGCCTCGCCGAGGCCGCCTCCAGCCTGCGCGCGCGGTCGCTCACGCCGAACGAGGCGTCGCGCCATGGTCTCGAGCTCAATCGAGACGGCCGCCGCCGCACCGCATTCGAGCTATTGTCACTTCCGGCGGTCGACATCGCCCGTCTCTCGTGCATCTGGCCCGAGCTCACGGCCATCCCCGCCCCCATCGCCGCCCAGATCGAGACCGACGCGCGCTACGCGGCCTACGTGGAGCGACAGGAGGCCGACGTTGCCTCGCTGCGGCGTGACGAGGCGACACGCATCCCGCCCGATCTCGATCTGGCAGCGATTTCAGGCCTATCGGCTGAAATACGCCAGAAGCTCGAGGCGCGGCGTCCAGCCACGCTGGCCGAGGCATCCCGCATCGACGGTATCACGCCTGCAGCGCTCCTTCTGTTGCTGGCCCATGCCAAGCGGCCGGCCCGGAGGTCGGCCTGATGTCCGGGGCAGCGCTGCCGCGGATCGGCGGCCCCGAGGAGTTCGCTCGTGCCTTCCGCGTCTCCCCCGAGACGGTCGCCCGTCTCGAAGCCTACGCCGCGTCGCTGGCGCTCTGGCAACGGCGTATCAATCTCGTGTCGCCGACGACGCTGCCTGATGTCTGGCATCGCCATTTTGCCGACAGCGCGCAGCTTTTGGCCCTGGCCCCGTCCGAGTCGCGGACGTGGATCGATATCGGCTCGGGAGCCGGCTTCCCTGGCCTCGTCGTGGCGATCCTCCTGGCGGATAGGCCAGCACCGCGACCCCGCATGACATTGGTGGAGAGCGACCAGCGCAAGGCCGCTTTTCTCGGGGAGGTCGTGCGCCGGACCGGGCTCGCGGCGCTCCTGCCTGTGGACATTCTGTGCGCGCGTATCGAATCGGACGCGACTCGCGGTATGCTTGCCACAGCTGATGTCGTGTCTGCGCGGGCTTTGGCCCCGCTCGTAAAGCTTCTCGAGCTTGCGTCGCCTCTTCTCGCCCCCGATGGACGCGGGCTGTTCCTGAAGGGGCGGGATGTGAAAGCAGAGATCGCGACAGCCGCGCGTTCGTTCGAGTTCTCGTATGACCTTGTGTCGAGCCGGACGGAGTCCGAGGCGGGCATCGTGGTGATGCACGGCCCGGCCAGGAGAACGAGGGGCTGAGCAACGTGACCGGAGCTGGCAGTCGGGCGCCCCGCGTGCTCGCGGTGGCCAACCAAAAGGGTGGCGTTGGCAAGACCACCACCACCATCAATCTCGGGACCGCCCTCGCGGCCGTCGGGGAGCGCGTGCTCATCGTGGACCTCGATCCGCAGGGCAACGCTTCCACGGGCGTCGGCATTCCGCCTGAGCGACGGACCGCTACGACCTACGACGTGCTCACCGGTGCCACCTCTCTCGCGGGCGCCACACTGCGCACGGCCGTACCCGGCCTGACCATCGTTCCAGCCAACTCGGATCTCGTCGGCCTCGATACCGAGCTCTGGGGCGACAATTCCAAGCCGTTCCGCCTGCGCGATGCGGTCGCGCGGCTGGCCGCAAACCCGCCGGTGGATGGCGCCTACGGCTACGTGTTGCTGGACTGCCCGCCGTCCTTGAACCTCCTCACCCTCAATGCACTGGTGGCCGCCAATGCGGTTCTGGTACCGGTGCAGACCGAGTTTTTCGCGCTCGAAGGCATTTCCCAGCTTTCAGACACGATCGGGCAGGTTCGCGGCACCCTCAATCCGTCGCTGGAAATCCAGGGCGTCGTGCTCACCATGCACGACGAGCGTATGCAATTCTCGCGCGAGGTGGCTGACAACGTGCGCGAGTTCTTCGGCACCAAGGTCTACGGCACCGTCATTCCGCGCAACATCAAGATTGCCGAGGCGCCGTCGCACGGCATGCCGATCCTGGTCTACGACCATCGGTGCAAGGGATCGGAGGCGTATATGGACCTCGCACGCGAGTTGATCGCGCGCGAGCGCACGTTGCGTTCGGCCTCGGCATAGGCGGCAGACGAGCGGTAGCGACGATGAACGATTGGTTGGGGAGGAAGGACGGCATGTCGTCGTCAGCGCCGTTGCCGGTTCAGAGGTCGAGGCTAGGCCGCGGTCTCGCCTCGCTGATAGGCGATAGCTCGAGCGCGGGCCAGCAGCCGCGCCTGCCCCCGGAGGGCGAGCAGAAGGTCGTTGCCATCGAGATGGTGGTTTCCTCCACGCTCAACCCGCGCAAGGACTTCGACGAGTCTGACCTGGCCGAGCTGTCGGATTCGATTCGGCAGAAGGGCCTCGTCCAGCCCATCGTGGTCCGGCCGGCAGAGAACGGCGGCTACGAGATCGTCGCCGGCGAGCGGCGTTGGCGGGCCGCCCAGCGGGCCGGCATGCATGCCATCCCGGTGATCGTCCGCGAGCTCAGCGACCAGGAGGCGCTCGAGCTCGCCATCATCGAGAACGTGCAGCGCGCCGACCTCAACGCGATCGAGGAGGCATCCGGCTACTCCGACCTGATGGACCGCTTCGCCTATACCCAGGAGCGGCTGGCCGAGGTGATCGGCAAGAGCCGCAGCCACGTCGCCAACACCGTGCGCCTGCTGAAGCTGCCGGACACCGTGCGTACGCTCGTGCGCGAGGGCAAGCTGACGGCCGGGCACGCGCGCGCGCTCGTAGGACGCGACGATGCCGAGGCCCTAGCCGAGCGGATCGTCTCTCGAGACATGAACGTGCGCGAGGTCGAGGCGCTGGTGCATGCCCTCGACAATCCGAGCGAGGGCCGGTCCAAGCGCGAGAAGGATGCCGACACCCGCGCCTTCGAGAAGGAGCTCGCGGACAACCTCGGGCTCAAGGTCGAGATCAAGCGCGGCTCGGGCGAATCGGGTGTCGTCCAGATCAAGTACGGCAACTTCGACCAGCTCGATTACCTGCGCCTGCGCCTCCTCGGTGCGCCGGGTTGATATGCCGGCCGCCTTATCGCCTTATGACAGCCCGGGTTTGAGTCCAGGATTTTTCGGCTGATATTCCGGATCCCTGTCGAGGCGGTTGATGACAGTGTTATCGACCACCTCGCGACCGGATCGCGTGCCGCCTATGGTCCGATAGGACCGCTCTCCGAGCCAAGTGAAAATTCCCAAGAGTTCATTGTAGGAGTCCCTGAACGGGCTCAAGTAATCGTTTTCATTAATTGTTGGCGCGGCGTTGAACGTGAGGCCCAGGGCTTTTGCGTTGTCCATCATCCATTTGAGCGTGATGTTCGACAACAGGCTGCTCGGGTTGCCACCCCCGACATCGCAATGCGAGCCGATGAACCACCGTTGTTCCATTCGTTGCCACGGCTTGATCTCGGCGTCCCAGAGAGTGGGCGCAAACGGTTGCCGGTGCTCGTCGACGGCGAGCGCATGGAACGCGTTATAGACTTTGTCGCTGAGTTCCGTATCGTGGAACTCGTAAAGCGCCTTGTTGAAGTCATCGAGCTGTGGCACCGGAATACCGAGCGCGCCGACCGTATCCCAAACTCCGAGCATTTTGATTGGGGCATCGCGAGCGCCAAGGCTTTTCAAGAGGCCTTGAGCGACGCCTCTATCCAAGTATGTGCCTCGCCCGCGATAGACGAGATATGTCTCCAAAAGCGCAGGATTGCGATCAGCCTCGATATGCGAAACCTCTCTCTTCGGCAGCAGGCCGCAACGTGAGATCATGCCGGCCAGACTGCGGGCGGTGTAGGCTCCGCGGCTGAAGCCAAAAATAAAAATCTCGTCGCCCTCGTCATAATTTCTGGCGAGATAGTGATAGCCCTGGCGAATGTTGCGTGACAGCCCAATTCCCGCCACTCCCCCGGCAAGGGCGTCATACCAGTTGGTTCCTACACCTCGATCGTAGTAGACCATCTGTGTCAGCCCATCGCTACCCGTGGACGCGATGGCCTTACTTATTTTTTCGACATTGGTGTCTTTGGCAAACAGACCATCCGGTCCTGTGAGCCAACCTAAAGCACGATTGGCAATGACGCGCAGGCGAGCCTCGAAGCGCTCGTCCTCTCGCGGCATGTTCCAGGTACCGTCGAAACACACGACAAATCGCTTGGACATATGATCGTCACCTCGAAGCTCTCGCAATAGGTGTCACGATCCTGGCATGCTGATCTTCGCCGTCGCAAGTCCGTGTGGCCATCTGCGCTGCAAGTGGTGCGTCCCTCTGCTTCCTAATGATCCCACAGGGTTCCACCTTGACTCCTGGCCTGCGGCGGCTCGATAGCCTTCCATTGAACCTTCTGTCAGCGAGCGTCCTCCGCATGCCAGACGACATCCTCGAGCGCCTCGCGGACACCATCCGCGCCCGGCGTACAGCCGCCGCCGACAAATCGTATACCCGTCAGCTACTCGATGCCGGCCCCGCGCGTTGTGCCAGGAAGCTCGGCGAGGAGGCCGTCGAAACGGTCATAGCTGCCGTGCATCAGGACGACGCCGCGCTGAAGGCGGAGGCCGCCGACCTGCTCTATCATCTGCTCGTGCTGCTCGAGGTCCGCAGCGTGTCACTCGCCGACGTGCTCGCGGTGCTGGAAAGCCGCATGGGAACGTCGGGCGTCGAGGAGAAGGCTTCGCGCAAGCCATGATCGTGACAGGAAAACCGTTCGGGAGAACGGCCGCCATCGCCCCCATTGCCGCTGCCGACCCGCAAAGGCCGGATCAGCGGACGAGCCTGCAATACTCGCCATACCGGCATTTCACGCGCGGCGAGTGGGCTCGCCTGCGCGAGGACACGCCGATGACGCTGGTGCCGCGCGATCTCGAGCAGCTGTCCGGACTCATCGAGGAGCTGTCGATGGCAGAGGTGGAGGACATCTACCTCCCGCTGTCTCGACTGCTGAACCTCTACGTTGCCGCCTCGCAGGAGCTTCATGCCGTCACCACTCGCTTCCTCGGGCGCAAGGACCAGCGGGTGCCATTCATCATCGGGTGCGCGGGCTCTGTCGCGGTCGGCAAGAGCACCACGGCCCGCGTGTTGCGCGCCCTCCTCGCCCGCTGGCCCGACCATCCGCGTGTCGACCTCATCACCACCGACGGCTTCCTCCTCCCCACTGCGGAGCTGGAGGCACGCGGCATAATGCATCGCAAGGGCTTCCCCGAGAGCTTCGATCTCCCCCGGCTGCTGAACTTCCTCGGCGATGTGAAGGCTGGCGTCGAGAAGGTGACGGCGCCAGTCTACTCGCATTTTCACTATGACATCGTGCCGGGCCAGCAGATTGCGGTCGAGCGGCCGGACATCCTGATCGTCGAGGGGCTGAACGTGCTGCAGCCGGCGCGGCTGCCACGGGACGGCGAGGCGATCCCCTTCGTGTCGGACTTCTTCGATTTCTCGATCTACATCGACGCCGACCCGCAGGTCATCGAGAGCTGGTACGTGACCCGCTTCATGCGACTGCGTAAAACGGCATTCCGCGATCCGGCCGCCTACTTCCACCGCTACGCGCACCTGACGGACGATGCCGCAACCGCTCGCGCGCTCGAAATCTGGAGCACGATCAACAAGGTCAATCTCGAGGAGAATATCCTGCCGACCCGCCAGCGCGCCAAGCTCATCCTGCGCAAGGGGCCGAGCCATCACATCGAAAGCGTGGCGCTGCGGCGCGTATGATAGCCGCATGCCACGCCTGCGCCGCCGGCCTGCCACTATGGCTCAGTTCGGCTGGATCTTCGCGTCGGTGATCACCTTGCCCCAGCGCTGGCTCTCGGCCTTCTCGAAGCGGCCGAGCTCCGCCGCATCGCCACCGATGACCGCTAGACCTTGCTCGTCGAGCTTGGCGAGCACATCCGGCTGCTTCGAGATCTTCACGAACGCATCGCTGAGCTTGGCGACCACCGCCGGCGGCGTCCCCGCGGGCGCCCACACCCCGAACCAGGTGCCGACGTCGTAGCCGGGATAGCCGAGCTCTGCCACGGTCGGCAGGTCTGGAAGTTGCGTCGAGCGCTTCGAGCCGGTCGTCGCCAGCGCCCTGAGCTTCCCGGCTTTGACGTATGGGATCGATTGCGTCGGGTTGTTGAACATCAGCGGCACGTGCCCCGCCAGGAGATCGTTCACGGCCGGCGCGCCACCTTGATACGGCACGTGCACGAGGTCGATGCCGGCCATCTGCTTGAACATCTCGACCGATAGGTGCGTTGGCGCGCCGACGCCGCCGGCCGAGGCGAAGTTGATCGTCCCCGGCTTCGCCTTGGCTGCGGCGACAAGCTCCTGGAAGCTCTGCGCGGGAAACGAGGGATGGACGACCACGACCAGCTTGTAGTCGAACACTAGGCTGACCGGCGTGAAGTCCTTGAACGGGTCGTAGCCGATCGCCTTGTAGAGGTGCGGATTGATGACGAACGAGGACGCGTGCAGCAGGATCGTATAGCCGTCCGCTGGCGACTTCGCGACCAGTTGCGAGGCGATGTTGCCATTGGCGCCGGATCGGTTCTCCACCACCACCGGCTGCCCGAGCATGTCCTGCATCTTCGCCGCGTAGGTCCTCCCGACGACGTCGGTCGGTCCGCCGGGCGGATAGGGCACGACGAGGCGGATCGGCTTCGTCGGGTAGTCTTGAGCTCGCGCCGCCACGACGGCGAGGCCGAGCATCGCGAGCGTCAGCATCGCGCGCAATTTGATCATCCGTTCCCTCCCGGATTTCCTTCTTTCCAGGTCGAAGCAGAGACGCGGAAAGGGAACGTGTCAACGCGGCGTCGCGAGAGGCTTGATTCTACAACCCCTTCGCCGCTGCGAGCCGCGCGAGCGCCGTCTCCGGCCGCGCGCCGATGTGACTGATGATCTCCGCAGCCGCGACGCTTCCGAGACGTCCGCACGCCTCGAGCGGCTTGTCCTGCGTGAAGCCGTAGAGGAACCCGGCGGCGTAGAGATCGCCGGCGCCTGTCGTATCGACCACGCGGGCCACGGGCTCCGGTGCGATCGTCACCGCCCGCTCGCCCGCGAGCACCAGCGAGCCCTTTGCGCTGCGGGTCAGCACGGCAAGCTCGCAGTCATCGCCCGCCTGTCGGGCCGCCTCGTCGAACGAGGTCGTGCGATAGAGCGACGTGATCTCCGACTCGTTGGCGAACAGGATGTCCACCTCCTTGCGGATCAGATCCATGAACTCCGCCCGGTGCCGCTCGACGCAGAATGAGTCCGAGAGCGTCAGCGCCACTTTTCGCCCGGCACCCTTGGCGATCTTGGCCGCCTGCCGGAACGCGGCTTTCGCTTCCGGCCGGTCGAAGAGATAGCCTTCCAGGTAGACGACCTTGGCTGCCGACACCAGCTTCGGGTCGACCTCGCCGTGGTCGAGCTCGGGGCTGACACCGAGGAACGTGTTCATCGTCCGCTCCCCGTCCGGTGTGACCAGAATGAGCGAGCGCGCTGTGGGCTGGCCGCCGCTGGCCGGCCTGGTTTCGAACCCGACACCGGCCGAGCGGATGTCGTGCCCGAAGATGCGGCCGAGCTCGTCGTCCGCCACCTTGCCGATGAACGCCGCCTTGCCGCCGAACGATGCGATGCCTGCCATCGTATTGGCGGCCGATCCGCCCGAGATCTCGATGGCTGGTCCCATCGCCTTGTACAACTTCACCACGGTCTCGGCATCGACCAGCCGCATATGACCCTTCGAGGCGCCGTGCTCGGCCAGGAACGCATCGTTGCAGCGACCGATGATATCCACGATCGCATTGCCGATGCCGACGACGTCGTATGTGGTGTCCGCCATGAGTGTCCGGTCCCTCGTTGCTGTCGCGCACTATAGGGGCGGGCGAGCCGCGAACAAGGCGCGCAGATGTCTCGCAAAGGGGGCGCTCCCCGGACAAGTCGAAGGACCTGACAGCATGTCCGGATCGATGCCGGGCCCGGCCTGCTACGCCTTGCGCGGCGGTTGCCCAGTCCGTGCCAGCCGGGCGATCTCTGCCAGCAGGCGCTCGCAGATGACCGCCTCGTTGGCGCCGGTGGTGCGTGATTGACGGACGGCCTCGGTGATGCGCGTGGCGGCAGCTGCCGCGCGCTCGGTGGTCCAGGCTCGAGCTTGTCTTTCCAGTGCGGCCTTGACCTTCGGCGGCATCGGCGGTCGTATCGAGCGCGTCAGCTCGTCGAGCGGGCGCCCTGCATCCATGCCGGCGCGAAGTCTATGCAACCTGTGAAAGTGCCGCTCGGCCGCGAGAACGATGCCTTGTGCGCTCTCGCCCGCGGCGACGGCTCTGTCGCACTCGGCGAGCGCCGTTGCCGTGTCGCCGGCCAGCGCTGCGGCGACGATCTGATCGAGTGCATTGTCCGATGCATCGCCGACGATGGCCTCGACGTCTACGAGCTCGATCCGTCGCCGGCCGTGCACATAGAGAGTGAGCTTCTCGACCTCGGACCGGGACATGACCCGGTCCGCGCCCAGCCGGGAGATGAGCTCGGCCCGCGCGTCCGGCGCAATGTCGAGCCCCGCGGCCTTGAGCACCTCCGAGACAAGTCCGTCGAGCGAGGTGCCTTCGTCCGGATAGCAGGCGATGGCAGCCGCTCCGGCAGCCTTCTCGAAGGTGCTCCGCAGGCTGTCGTCGCGCCTGAGCTCCCCTGCCTCGACGATCAGCGCTCCGGCGAGCGCCGTGCCGTCGAGAAGCGCCCGAACCGCTGCGTTGACCCGGCGCCCCGCGCTGGCCCGCACGATCTTGGCACCGCCGAACATGGGCACCGTCAGGAGCTCGACGGCTAGGCGCTCGGGATCGGTCTCGAGGTCGCTGTCGTCGATGCGCACGATCTCGCCGGCGGGCGACTCGCGCTTCGCGAGCAATGCAGCGAGGGATTGGGCGCGCTCGGAGACAAGCCCGGCATCGGGACCGTACAGCAGCACCGCTCGCGTGCGCGGATCGGGCCTGGCCAGGAAGCTGTTGGCTTGATTGGCAAATATCGCGGCCACAGCGGATGGTCCTCGGTCCCGTTGGTCCACCGCCCGCCGGCCCGTCGACGATCGGCGTGAACTACCCGCTGTGCAGCTAGACCTTGCCGCTCGACAGGACCACGGCGAGTCGCGTTTTGATATCGTCGGCAATCGTGCGGGCAGCGCGATTTTCAGCGTCTTCTCTCGCGCGCACGTTGGCGTAAATCTGCTGGAACCGCTCGAATTCTGCGCGTCCGTGGCTGGTCCCTTGCGACACCACCGACTTGTCGCTGATCCTTGTCAGCTTGTACGTGGCGTCCAGCGTGTAGATTTGAGAGAGAGCCTCGCCGGTGCTTTTCACCAGTGTCGAGCCGATGCCCTCGCGAATGGTGATCTCGAGCCTGTACTTGGGCGGCTCGGGCGATCCGCCGCCCGTGTTCTGGAAGATCAGCTCGTTACGGATTCTCTGGCCGACCCTGCTCGGGATAGCCACGACATCGACCGTCTTCAGCTGCTCCTGCACGCCAACGCCGGAGGCCGTCGGGCCATAGAGCGGCCGTAAACCTTCTCCATTGGCGCATCCGGCGAGCACGGCCGCTGTAAGGATCGCGAGACAACGCTGCGCGGCCCGCCCCTTGCGGGGCCGGCCGTTAGAGGCGCTCGTCTCACACCACCACATTCACGATCCTCTGCGGTACGACGATCACCTTTTTCGGTGTCCGCCCTTCCAACGCCTTTCTGACCGACTCGAGCCGGAGCGCGGCAGCTTCCACCTCGGCGTTCGCGGCGGACCGGCTGACCGTCAGCTCGTCCCGACGTTTACCATTGACCTGTACGGCAACGACGACGGTATCGTCAACGAGCAGCCCTGGCTCCGCCTTCGGCCACGGGTTTTCTGCCAGAAGTGTGTTGTAACCAAGTCTCGCCCAGCACTCCTCGCCGAGGTGAGGCATCATCGGACCGAGCATTTGCACCAGCAACTCGGTCGCTTCGCGCTGGGCCCAGCCGAGACCATCTCCGGACTTGCCGAAGGCCTCCGAGAGCGCATTCGAAAGCTCGTAGAGTTGCGCCACGGCCACATTGAAGCGCAACGCTTCGATATGCCGGCCGACCTGGTCCAGCGCCTTGTGCGCGGCCCGCCGCAGCGCCAGCGCGTCGGCGCCGAATGTTGCCGGCTTCACGCTACCCTTCGCGGCCGCCTTCTCCATCGCCTGGTCCACGAGCCGCCACACGCGCTGCATGAACCGGCCGGCGCTCGACACGCCCGCCTCGGTCCAGATCACGTCGCGCTCCGGCGGACTGTCCGACAGCATGAACCAGCGTGCGCAGTCGGCGCCGAAGCCCTGGATGATGTCGTCGGGGTCGACGAGGTTCTTCTTCGACTTCGACATCTTCTCGATGGAGCCGATGGTTGCCGGCTTGCCCGTCGCGATCTCGATGGCGCTGCGGTTGTCGCCCTCGCCCGTGATGTCGATCTCGGTCGGCAGCAGCCATTGCGGCGGCTCGACACCGGCCCGGCGGTAGGTCTCGTGCACCACCATGCCTTGCGTGAACAGCGCCGCGAACGGCTCCCGCAGGTTTCTGGTCCCCCCGTGCCCCGTGTCACCCATCGCCCGGTAGAAGAAGCGCGAGTAGAGGAGGTGCAGGATCGCGTGCTCGATGCCGCCGATGTACTGGTCGACTGGCATCCAGTAGTCGAGTGCCGTGCGTTCGGTCGGCTGCTGGGCATGAGGCGCCGTGAAGCGCGCGAAGTACCACGACGAATCGACGAACGTGTCCATCGTGTCCGTCTCGCGCGTCGCCGCCACGCCACACTTCGGGCACGCCACGTGCTTCCAGGTGGGGTGCCGGTCGAGCGGATTGCCGGGCTGGTCGAAGGTCGCATCGTCCGGCAGCGTCACCGGCAGCTGGTCATGGGGCACCGGCACGGTGCCGCAATCCTTGCAGTGCACGACCGGGATCGGACAACCCCAGTAGCGCTGCCGCGAGATGCCCCAGTCCCGCAGCCGATAATTCACCTTGCGCTGGGCCACCGGCTTGCCGCCGAGCGTCTCCTTTTCGAGCCGCCGTGCGACCTCGTCGAAGGCCTGCTCGGGGCTCAGACCGTCGAGGAACCGCGAGTTGATCATCTCGCCGTCGTCGAGATAGGCGACGCCCTCGTGCACCTTGGCGATCGTCTGGCTGCGCTTGGGCTCGGCCTTCGGCGCCACGACGGGGATGATCGGCAGCCCGTACGCCTTGGCGAACTCGATGTCGCGCTGGTCGTGGCCGGGGCAGCCGAAGATCGCCCCCGTGCCGTAGTCCATCAGGATGAAGTTCGCGACGTAGACCGGCACCGTCCAGCTGGCATCGAACGGATGCACAGCCCTGATGCCCGTGTCGTAGCCCCTCTTCTCGGCCGTCTCGATCTCGGCGACAGACGTGCCCATGCGCCGGCATTCGTCGCAGAACGCTGCCAGTTTCGAATCCTTCGCCGCGGCGGCCTTGGCCAGCGGATGATCCGGTGCGATCGCCATGAACGAGGCGCCGAAAAGCGTGTCCGGCCGGGTCGTGAAGATCTCGAGCTCGGAGTGCACCGCGGGTGCCGAGTGGGCACCTGAAGCGGAAGGAACGACAGCGAGCGCCGTGGTCGGGTCGAGGCGCCAGCGCAGCATCAGGCCCTCGGAGCGCCCGATCCAGTTCTCCTGCATCAAGCGCACTTTCTCGGGCCACTTGTCGAGTGTGCCGAGTGCGTCGAGCAAATCCTGCGTATAGTGGGTGATACGGAAAGCCCATTGCTCGAGGTCGCGCTGCTCGACGAGCGCTCCCGAGCGCCAGCCGCGACCGTCGATCACCTGCTCGTTGGCGAGCACGGTATGGTCGACCGGATCCCAGTTCACTTTCGCCTTCCGCCGGTAGGCGAGGCCCTTGGCCAGCATGTCGAGGAACAGCCGCTGCTGGTGCACATAGTAGGACGGATCGCACGTCGCGATCTCGCGCGACCAGTCGAGCGACAGCCCCATGCTCTTGAGCTGCGCCTTCATGGCGGCGATGTTCTCGTAGGTCCACTTGGCCGGGTGCGTCTTGCGCTCCATGGCGGCGTTCTCGGCCGGCATGCCGAACGCATCCCATCCCATCGGGTGCAACACGTTGAAGCCTTGTGCCTTCTTGTAGCGTGCCAGCACGTCGCCCATCGTGTAGTTGCGCACGTGCCCCATGTGGATGCGTCCCGATGGATACGGGAACATCTCGAGCACATAGCACTTCGGACGGGACGTATCCGTGGCCGTGCGGAACGTCTGCCGCTCTTCCCACACGTGCTGCCAGTGCTTCTCGCGCTCGGGAGCGTTGTAGCGTTCGGTTGCCATGTTCGGTCTCGGCTGGGCCGTCTCGGGCATTGGGAAATGAAAAGCTTGCCGGGTAATGCGGCGGAAACGGGCTTTGGGTCAAGGCGGCCGCTGTCGGCGGCCTCGCCGTGGTGCTTCGCGAGTCCCGTTGACACGTTCGAGCTGGCGGTCGGAAAATCGCAACCGCTGTTCCCGCGGCGGATGTGGATGCAACCCGTTGTTCCACGTGAATCGTTTGCGTGAACGACATTCAACATGAAGCTGAGGCCAATCCCGGAGGCTCGATGTCCGAGGTCGACGAGCTCAAGCGACTGATCGACGATGCGGAGCGGATCGTGGCGTTCACCGGCGCCGGCATCTCGACCGAGTCCGGGATTCCCGATTTCCGCTCACCGGGTGGCATCTGGAGTCGCATGCGCCCGATCGAGTTCCAGGATTTCCTCGCCTCCGAGGAGATGCGCCGCGAGAGCTGGCGCCGCACGTTCGCGACCGATGAGACCATGAAGGCCGCGACGCCGAATGCCGGCCACCGTGCGCTGGCCCGCCTCGTCGAGACGGGCAAGATGCTTGCGGTGATCACCCAGAACATCGATGGGCTGCATCAGGCTTCCGGAATACCCGATGACAAGGTGATCGAGCTGCACGGCAACGCGACCTATGCCGCCTGCCTCGACTGCAAGCGCCGGCACGAGCTCGAGTGGGTGCGCCAGATTTTCTCCGTCGACGAGACGTTGCCCAAGTGCATGGCCTGCGGCGGCATTCTGAAGACGGCCACCATCTCCTTCGGCCAGTCCATGCCCGAGGAGGCGATGCAGCGCGCCTACGAGGTGACACACCGCGCGGACCTGATGATCACCCTCGGCTCATCGCTCGTCGTCTACCCCGCCGCCAGCTTTCCCGTGATGGCGAAGCGGCTCGGCGCTCGCTATGCCATCGTCAATCGCGAGCCGACAGAGCAGGACGACATCGCCGACCTCGTCATTCACGCCGAGATAGGCGCCACCATGAGCAGGGCGGTGGGTGTCAACTGATCGGCGTCGCCCTGCTACGACGAGCCCGCGACTGCCCAGGCGGGCACCTGCTGCGACCGCGTCACTATCGCGTAGTATCTCGCCAGTCCCTGTCGTGCATCGGTGCATGACGGGGAATGGGCAGGGGGAGGCAATGCGCGAAGGACGACGGTTCTCGCAGGCGCGGGAGATTGCCCTCATTGCGCTGCCGATTGTGGTTCTGCTTGCCGGCCTCTTGTGGCTGGCCGCGAGCTTTGCCGGCACGGCGCCGCCGACGCGCCTGGTCATTGCGGCAGCGAGCAAAGGCAGCCCCTACCATAAGCTTGCCGAGAGCTACGCGCCCGTGTTCCGCCGCAACGGTGTCGAGCTCGAGGTGCGGGAGTCCGGTGGCTCCTTCGACAATTTCAAGGCGCTGACCACACCGGGCACGATGGTCGATGTCGGCTTCCTTCAGGGCGGTCTGAAGACGCGCGCCGATGCGCCGGGCCTTGTTTCGGTCGGCCGTGTCATGCACGAGCCGCTATGGGTTTTCTACAACGCCGGCCAAAAGCTCGAGCGGTTGTCCGACCTTGCCGGCCGCCGCATTCTGGTCGGCCCCGCAGGCGGTGGCACTCACGCGCTGGCCGAGCTGTTGCTGAAGGCCAATGGCATTACGGCCGCGAACGCGACCCTCGTTAACCGCGAGTTGCCGGACTACGTCGACCTGCTGGCCAAGGGCGAGGCCGATGCCGGCTTCCTCGTGCTCGGCGTCGAGGCGCGCACCATCCAGCGGCTGTTCGCTTTGCCCGGCGTGCGATTGCTGAGCTTTACCAACGCCGAGGCTTATACGCAGCGCTTTCCGTTCCTGTCGCGTCTCGTGCTACGCGAGGGCGTGATTGATCTCGGTCGGCGCATTCCTGCTGCGGATACGACGCTCATCGCCACGTCGGCCGCCGTTCTCGTGCGCGACGAGACGCACCACGCCCTCGTCAATCTGTTGGCGCAAGCTCTTTATGAGGTTCACGGCAGCCCGGCGGCCGATATCTCGCCCGAGGCAGGTCTGTTCCAGAAGGCCGGCGATTTCCCGACCCAGGTCGATCCCGAGTTCCCGATGTCGGAGGAGGCGCGGCGCGTCTATCGTGCTGGACCGCCGTTCCTGCAGCGTTACCTGCCGTTCTGGCTGGCCAATGTCATCGATCGTTTGACGGTTTCTTTGCTCGTTTTAGTGCCGCTTCTGGTGCCGCTGATGCGGATTGGGCCACAGATTTATCGCTGGCGCGTCCGCCGCCGGATTCTTTTTTGGTATGGCGTTCTCAAGCGCCTGGAGGCGAGCGCGGCCGATGCGCCAACGGATCGCGCCCGGCATCTCGCCGAGCTCGACGATATCGAGCTGGCCGTGCGGGGGATCCCCGTTCCCTTGGGCTTTGCCGACCAGCACTACGAGCTGCGCGCGCAGGTCGAGATGGTGCGGGCCCGCCTTCTGGGGCGTCAACCGCCCGAGCGCGCCCCGCGGGATGCCGCCGACCGCGATCGGCCCGATGCATCAAAGGCCATCGCCCCACCTCCGACAGTGCTCGCCGATACCGGACCCATGACCTGATCCGGCTCGTCGGGCGCGCGACCCCTCAAGTCCGGCCAGCCGCGAGATCGATGCGGTAGAAGCGCGCCGCATTGCCGGCGAACAGCTTTTGCCGGTCGGTGAGCGGCAGGTCGGCCACCGCCGTCTTGAAGCAGCTGTAGAGGTAGTCCCACGAGCCTTTCAGCCCATCGACAGGGAAGTTGGAGGCGAACATGCACCGGTCGACGCCGAAAATGCGGATTGCCTCGCGGATGATCGGCTGGTTCGCCCGCAGCGTCCACGGCTCGCCGAGCACGGTCAGTCCCGATAGCTTGCAGTGGACGTTGTTGGGCAGCGCCGCCAGCGCCTCCATGCCTCGACGCCAGACATTCAGCGTCTCTGGCGATCGGTCGAGTGGATAGCCTGTGTGATTGAGCACGACGCGCAGGCTCGGATGCTCGGCGACCACCTCGGCCGCCTCCTCCAGATGCCACCACGTCACGCGCAAATCCCAGGAGAGGTCGTGCTTGGCGAGCAGCCCGAGGCCGGCGCGCCATCTCGGATCCTGCATGCTCCTCGGCTGCCCGCGCACGCTGTCCGCCGGACCCTTCGAGATGATCGGCTTCGTCCGGATGCCGCGCACCAGTGGGAACTGCTTGTGCTGAATCAGGATCTCCTCGGAGTTGGCCTCGTCGATCCAGGCATGCGCCACGATGGCATTGGGCATGCCATGCTCTGCCGCCACCTTCGTCAGCCACTCCGTCTCGGCCACCTGCTTGCGCCGGTCGCATTCGGCTTCGACATGCACCGTCGCGACGACGTTGTGCAGTGCCGTGTCGCGGCGGTACTCGGGCGGCATGTAGGTGCGCCGCAGCGCCGAGTTGTCGCCCATGTACGAGTGCTCGGTGCTCTTGTGCCACGGGTACGTCAGCTCGCCCTCGAGGTCCCAGAGATGATGATGGGCATCCACGATCGGCAGGTCGTCGTAGAGGGGCGACATGGCAGGGGCTCTCGATTCTGGCGCTGGACGTCGTCAATTCAACGCCGCCTCACCGCCCGGGATGGCCCGGTACGGTGAGGCGGAAGCCGGACGTCACGCTGGCGTGAAGCAGGGCAGCTTGCCGCCGTTGTCCATCGGCTTGAAGACCACCTTCACCTTCTGGCCGACCTTCACCGCCTTGGCGTCGCAATCGACGATGTTGGTCATCATCGACACGCCCTCGTCGAGCGTCACGTAGGCGATCACGTAAGGCGGCTTGGCCGCATGCATGATCGAGTACGTGTAGACCTCGCCGGTGCCCTTGGACTGCCGCCACTCGAGGTTGGTGGAGAAGCAGTGCGGGCAGATGCCGCGCGGATAGTGGTGCGGCTTGCCGCAGTCCTTGCAGAACTTGACCATCAGCTTGCCGTCCTTGGCCGCGTCCCAGTAGGGCTCGGTGCCGGGCGTCGTGCCGACTGCCTGATAAACCTTGTCGCTCATTGGATTATCTCACTCCCGCTCGAGGATGACCGTCGACCCGACGTGGCGCGTGCCGAGCGAGCCGCCCGTGCCGTGCGCGAGCACGATCGACGGATCTTTCACCTGCACCTTGGGATGCGCCTCTCCGCGCGCCTGGCGGACGGCCTCGATCACCTTCGTCATGCCGCCGCGATTGCCCGGGTGGTTCGAGCACAGGCCGCCGCCATCCGTATTGAAGGGCAGCTTGCCGACGCCTGAGATCAGGTTGCCGTCCGAGACGAACTTGCCGCCCTCGCCCTTCTTGCAGAAGCCGAGGTCCTCGATCTGCATGACGACGGTTATGGTGAAGCTGTCATAGATGGACGCGTACTTGACGTCGGAAGGCTTGACGCCCGCCATCTCGAACGCCCGGGCGCCGGAATCGCGGCCCGCCGAGTAGGTGAGGTCGAGGTCCACGCCACCCCACTGCGCCTTGTTCGCCTCGCCGACGCCGATGACCTTGACCAGCGGCCGCTTCAGGCTCTTGGCGATCTCCGGCCTCGTGATGACCAGCGCGCCGCCGCCGTCCGAGATCACGCAGCAGTCGAGCCGGTGCAGCGGATCGGCCACCATCGGAGAGTTGACGACCTCCTCGACCGTCACCACCTTCGGCAGCATGGCGTGCGGATTGTACTGCGCATGATGCGAGGCCGCGACCTTCACCCAGGCGAGTTGCTCCGACGTGGTGCCGTACTGGTGCATGTGCCGCCGCGCGGCCATGGCATACATGTTGGCGGTGGCAGGACCGTAGGGGAACTCGAACTGCAGATCGGCCTGCTGCGGATTGCCCATGCGGGGCGCCGTGCCGGTCTGCACGCCTTCCGACCGCGGCCGGCCGGCCAGCGTGACGAGCGCCACGTTGCATCGTCCGGTGGCGATGGCCTGCAGGGCATGGCCGACGTGCAGGTTGTACGACGAGCCGCCGCTGTCGGTGCTATCGTAGTGCTTGAGCCTGAGGCCCATGTACTCGGCCATCGACATTCCGCCGAGGCCGGGTGTATCGCCGGCCGCACAGAAATAGCCGTCGACGTCTTTCACCGAGACTCCGGCATCGTCGAGTGCGCCCTTTGCACACTCGGCGTGAAGCTGCATAAGGGAGATGTCCGGCGCCTTGCGCGTGGGATGCTCCCAGGCCCCTACGACATAGGCCTTGCCTTTGAGTGACATGTTGCCTCCGAACCTCCCTCGTGTGGGTTGTGGACTTTGCTCGACAACGGTCGGCCGCAAGGGCTGCCGGGTCGACGATCCATCAGGAGGGTCGCGCGAAGCAGGGCGACAAGTCAATCATCGTCCGGACAGGCTCGGGCGAGGTCGGTTTGATCGAAATCGGGTGTGGAAGGCTCTGGCACGGGCCTCGCAATAACGCCACGAAGCAGTTGAAAGTGCAGTCGCGCGCCGCGCCTCGGCGCAACAGCGTTCGAAAGAGAGGTGGGTCCATGCAGGATGCGACGGATCTCGCGCTGGAGAAGATGTCGCTCGTGGAGCTGCAGGAGTTGCAGACGGCCATCCACGTTGCGATCCGCTCGGAGATCCGCAAGCGGAACGAGCGGCTGTCGTCGCGGCCCGTGACCGTGGAGCCCCCTCCGAAGCCGAAGCTGGACCTCGAGCGGGAGCGCGATGCCTGGCTTGCAAAGAGACGCGGCGCGGCCTGAGCCACGTCGTTAACCAATGGTTGACGCGAATCGGCCTGAAATGGCGCCTCGCAGCCGCCAGGGGCTCTCATGTCGATCGCATCGTCCGAGCCTGCGCCGTTCGCCGCTCCGGATCTCGCCACATGCGTGCGGGATTGGCTCGATCGTCTCGTTGTAGAGCGAGGCGCCTCGGCGGCGACCATCGTGGCCTACGACCGGGATATGACCCAATTCCTGCGCTGGCTCGGGGCGGACCTGTCGCGCACCCCGTCGCTTGCCGACATCTCGTCCCTCGACATGCGCGCTTTCCGCCGTTTCATGGCGGCCCGTCGGCGCGACGGCCTCGATGGCCGCTCCCTCGCACGCACCATGTCGGCTTTGCGTGGCTTCTACAGGTTCCTCGAGAAAGAGGAGGTCGCGGCCTCTCGCGCCCTCTTTTCCGTGGCGATGCCGAAGGTGCCGCGCGGCGTGCCGAAACCGCTCACGCGCGAGAAAGCGGCGGCCCTCGTCGCGGATGACATGACGGCCGCGCTCGATTGGGTCGCCGCTCGCGATCTGGCCGTGCTGTTGCTGCTCTACGGCTCTGGATTGCGCATCTCCGAGGCGCTTGGATTGCGCAATAAGGACGCGCCGACGGCTCTTCGCGATGTGCTCAGGATTTCCGGCAAGGGCGGCAAGGAGCGGCTCGTCCCCGCCTTGCCGGTCACCGTCGACGCAGTGAAGCGATACCGAGAGTTGTGCCCCTATCCGCTGGAGCCGGATGGCCCTCTGTTTCTCGGTGTCAAAGGTGGGCCTCTGTCGCCCCGCATCATTCAGCTGGCCATCGCCCGCGCTCGCGATGCGTTGGGCCTCCCCGAGACCGCGACGCCGCACGCCCTGCGCCACTCTTTCGCGACGCACCTGCTCTCGGCCGGCGCCGATCTTCGCCAGATTCAGGAGCTTCTGGGGCACGCCAGTCTGTCGACCACGCAGATCTACACCGAGGTCGACCGCGATCGCCTGCTGGCCGTCTACGACATGGCCCATCCGCGCGGCGGCTGATGCATCCCCTCGCCGCCGTTGCAGGTCGGGCGCGAGGCTGCGAGGCTGGCTCACTTGCAGCCGAGCCCCGAGGAGCGACATGATCCGTGATCAGGCCCGCCTGGACGACCTGTTGGCGCGCACCCGCCGCTTCGTCCGCGAGGTCGCCATCCCGAACGAGGACCGCGTCGAGCGCGAGGATGTGGTCGGCCCCGAACTGGTCGCCGAGATGCGCAGGCTCGGCACCTTCGGCTGGTCGATCCCCGAGGCTTACGGCGGCAGCGGGCTCACCACCGAGGAGCTGGCCCTTGCCTTCATCGAGCTCACGCAATGCTCGGTCGCCTATCGCGTCGTCGGCGCCCAGAACGCCGGCATCGGCTCGGAGTGCCTCATTCGCGACGGCACCGAGGCCCAGAAGCAGCGCTATCTGCCGAGATTGGCTGCCGGCGAGTTGATCGGCTGCCTCGCCCTCACTGAGGAGACGGCCGGCTCCGACGCGACGGCCCTTCGGACGCGCGCCATCGAGCAGCCGGACGGCAGCTACGTTCTCGACGGCAGCAAGCGCTACATCACCCTGGCGCCCATTGCGGACCTTTTCACCGTCCTCGCTCGCACCGATGGCTCGACGCGCGGTGCCTCCGGCGTCTCGGCCTTCCTGATCGAGCGCGGCACGCCGGGGCTCACGACCTCCGGCTCGACTCCGAAGATGGGCCAGGAGGGCGCGCCGATCGGCGAGGTTTACCTCGAGGGCTGCCGAGTTCCGGCGGATTCGATCATCGGTCTCGTGCCCGGCGAGGGCTTTCGCACCGTCATGAAATGCCTCAACAAGCAGCGTGTGAACCTTGCCGCACTCTCGACCGGGCCGGCCATCCGTATGCTCGACGAGGCTGTCCGCTATGCGCGTGAGCGCCACCAGTCGGGCCGCCCGATCGCCGAGTTCCAGCTGGTTCAAGCCATGCTCGCCGAGTGCAAGGTCGACATCGAGGCGACCCGCGCCCTCATCCTGGAGACGGCACGCAAGCGCGATCGCGGCGAGGACGTCACGATGGACGTCTCGCTCTGCAAGTATCTCGCGACCGAGATGTGCTGCCGCGTGGCCGACAAGGTCGTGCAGATTTTCGGCGGGCAGGGCTACGTCAAGGGGCGCGGCATCGAGCGCTTCTACCGCGACGTGCGCGCGGCCCGCATCTACGAGGGCACGAGCCAGATTCACCTGCTCAACATCGCGAAGCACTTGTTGCGACAGCATTGAGGGTCGTCGCACCTCGGAATGTGCGGGTGCCCTTGCCGCAAGACGACGGGTACGCAAAATGGTCGAGCGTAGGCGTCGGTCTCGGAGGGGGTTCATCGATGAGGCGTTTGCAGTGTTTCGTAGCTGCTTCGATCTTGATTTGCTCGGGTTCCGCGATAGCCCGCGCTGAGGCCGATGGTCCTGATTTCTGGCGGGTGACCGGCGTTCGGGCGGGCGACACGCTGCGCATGCACGCCGAGCCGAGCGCGCGCAGCCGCGTGATCTCGCGCATCCCCCCTGATGCCCAGGGCCTCGCCGCTCTCGGCTGCGCCGCGCACCCGACGTTTGCCGAATGGCAGCGGATGACCGCAGCCGAGAAGGCGCGGAGTGCCAAGGCGCGCTGGTGCAAGGTTCGCCACGGCGGCACGACGGGCTGGGTGGCCGGCCGCTTCCTGGCCGAGGGTGGACCGCCAGAGCGCCCTTCCGCACGATCGGTCGTCGGCCCCTGGACAGTCGGCTGTGAGGGCGGCGCGTGCTCGGTCGAGCAGGTGGGGCTCGGAGGAAGCCGCCGGACGCTTCTCCGCCTCGAGCCGCAGCCCGACGGCAATGCGCGCATCATCGTCGATGCGCCGCGCCTGCCCAGATCGGGAGCACTGACGATTTTCATGGACGGCGAGCAGGTGAGTGCTGGTCCGATCGGGCCGGTCCGGTCGAGAACGGGGAGCCGCATCGTGCTCGATCCCGACGATATCACCGCCGGTCTGCTGCGCCGGTTGCCCGGTCACAAGAACATGGTGCTGTCGTGGCCCGGCGAGGAGCGAGGCGTCGAGTTCCATCTCGACGACTTCACCGAGGCTGTCGGCCGACTCCGCGCGATGCCGCAGTCTGGGCGCTGATAGCCCGCCGACCACCGTTTTCCAGTTCCGGCTTTGCCGATTGATGGGGTGTGCTCATGCCACGATCTGTCTCGCGACGCGCGTTTCTCGCGCTCTCTTCTGCTGCTGCCACATGCATTGCTGATCTCGCATCCGCGGAGCGCTTTACCGAGACCCGTCGGCTCGGGCCGGGTGAGTTCGTCTGGCAGCCGGAACGCGCGGACGGTGCGGTCGTGGTGATCGTCTCCCTGCCCGAGCAGCTGGTCCACGTCTACCGCGGCGGCGTCGAGATCGGCGTGTCGTCGTGCTCCACAGGCAAGCCCGGCCACCGCACGCCGACCGGTGTGTTCACCATCCTGGAGAAGGAGAGGAAGCACGTCTCGTCGATCTACAAGGGTGCGCAGATGCCGAACATGGAGCGCCTCACCTGGGGCGGCATCGCGCTCCATGCGGGCAACATGCCGGGCTATCCCGCCTCCCACGGCTGCATCCGGCTTCCAATGAAGTTTTCCGGCCTCCTCTACGAGGTCACCCACCTCGGCACGGTGGTCATTATCGCCGACGAGCGAACGCAGCCGGCCAATGTCGCCCATCCCGGCTTGATGCTCTCTCGCGCCGCGGAGGTGGAGGCCCGTTCGGTCGTCGACCATGTCGGGAAGCGGCGGGCCCAGGTCGGCTGGGAGGCCCAAGTCAGCTACCCCGTGTCGTCGGTCGTGGTCTCGCGAGCCGACGGCAAGGCCTATGTCACGCGCGACGGTCGCCTCGAAGGGGCCTACCCGATCGCCTTCAGGAGCCCAGCCCGGCCGATAGGCTCCCACGTCTACTCCCTCATCGGCGCCACGGCCGACGGGACGAGCTTGGCTTGGCTCTCTTTCGGCATCGGAAAAAGCAAATCCGACACCCACGTCGTTCGCTGGCAGGGCGACGATGCCATGCGCCGCATCGTCTTCCGGGACGAGAGGCGCGCGATGGAGATCGCGCGGAGCCTCCACCCGGGCTCGACGCTGCTCATCACCGATGCCTCGGCGCCGCACGTCACACGGCGAACGCCGGCCGGCTTCTCCGTGATCCAGAGTGAGGCGCCGGCTTGATCGCGTCGCCGGGCACGACATCCGGGGCTCGATCTGTTATTGGAGGCGCATCCGCTGGCGAGCACAATTCGAGGCAATGAGCGTCGCATCACCCGTGCCGGGCAAGGCACCGAGCCTCCCGCCGACCAAACCGCTTTTCTCCTACCGCCCGTATTGGGCGCAGCGGTTCGGAACGGCCCCCTTCCTGCCGATGACGCGTGCCGAGATGGAAGCGCTCGGCTGGGATGAGTGCGACATCATCCTCGTCACGGGCGACGCCTACGTCGACCACCCGAGCTTTGGCATGGCCATCGTCGGCCGCTTGCTCGAGGCGCAGGGCTTCCGGGTCGGCATTCTGTCCCAGCCCGACTGGCAGTCGGCCGAGCCGTTCAAGGAGCTCGGCAAACCGGCGCTGTTCTTCGGCATCACCGGCGGCAACATGGACTCGATGGTCAACCGCTACACGGCCGACCGCCGCCTCCGCCACAACGACGCCTATACGCCGGGCGGCGAGGGCGGCAAGCGACCCGACCGGTCGGTGATCGTCTACGCCCAGCGGGCCCGCGAGGCATTCAAGGATGCGTCGATCGTGGTGGGCGGCATCGAGGCCTCTCTGCGGCGCATCGCGCACTACGACTACTGGTCGGACAAGGTTCGGCGCTCGATCCTGGTCGATTCGAAGGCTGACCTCCTCATCTACGGCAATGCCGAGCGTGCCGTCGTGGAGGTGGCGCACCGCCTTGCCCGCGCCAAGGGTGGGCATGCGGCAGCCTTCGCCGCCATGCACGACATCCGCGGTGTCGCCTTGATGAAGGCGGTGGTCCCCGAGGGCTGGACTGAGTTGCACGCCGACGACATCGAGGACTCCGACGAGGGTGCGCGCATGACGCGCGATGGCCAAACCGTCGTCCGACTGCCGGCCTACGATCAGGTTTCAGCCGACTCCGAGACCTACGCCCGCGCCTCGCGCGTGCTGCATCGCGAATCCAACCCCGGGAACGCGCGCCCGCTGGTCCAGCGCCACGGTGATCGCGAGCTGTGGGTGACACCGCCGCCCATCCCCCTCACCACCGAGGAGATGGACCGCGTCTACGAGCTGCCCTATGCGCGTGCGCCGCATCCCGCCTATGGCGACGCCAAGATCCCTGCCTGGGAGATGATCCGTTTCTCGGTGACGATCATGCGCGGCTGCTTCGGCGGCTGCACGTTCTGCTCCATCACCGAGCACGAGGGCCGCATCATTCAGAACCGCTCCGAGACATCCGTGTTGAAGGAGATCGAGCAGATCCGTGACAAGACGCCTGGCTTCACCGGCCACATCTCCGATATCGGCGGGCCGACCGCCAACATGTACCGCATGGCCTGCAAGGACCCGAAAATCGAGGCCTCTTGCCGGCGTCTGTCCTGCGTCTACCCCGGCATCTGTCCGAACTTGAATACGAGCCACGAGGCTTTGATCGAGCTCTACCGCAAGGCGCGCGAGCTGCCCGGCATCAAGAAGGTCAACGTCGCCTCGGGGGTGCGCTACGACCTGGCCGTGAAGAGTCCCGCCTACGTCAAGGAGCTCGTCACACACCACGTCGGCGGCTATCTGAAGATCGCGCCCGAGCACGTCGAGGAGGGTCCGCTCTCCAAAATGATGAAGCCGGGCATCGGTGCCTATGACCGCTTTCGCCAGCTGTTCGACGACGCGGCCCGTAAAGCCGGAAAAGAGTATTTCCTAATTCCGTATTTCATCGCCGCCCACCCGGGCACCAGCGATGAGGACATGCTGCAGCTCGCCCTGTGGCTCAAGAAGAACAAATACCGCGCCGACCAGGTGCAGACCTTCCTGCCGAGCCCGATGGCGCTGGCCACCGCCATGTACCATTCCGGCAAGAATCCGCTGAAGGCCGTGCGCCGAGGTGGTTCCGAGGAGGTCGAGACCGTGAAGGGCCTGCGCCAGCGGCGTCTGCACAAGGCCTTTCTTCGCTACCACGATGCCGAGAACTGGCCGCTTCTCCGCGAGGCGCTGAAGAATATGGGCCGCGCTGATCTGATCGGCCCCGGCAAGCATCAGCTCGTTCCCCTGCACCAGCCGGCAGGCACGGGTGGCGTCGGTGGAGAGGGACGCCGCACGGGCAAGAAGCACGGCTATCAAACGTTCACGACGAAAGGCTTGCCGCTGGCGGCGAGGCGGCCGGGCGATCGTCGGAAAGGTGGCGGCTCGGGTTGATCCCCGAGCCCCGCGTGCGGCAATTTCCGATCAAAATCTGTTACGATTCGTCCGCCGCAGCCAATTCGCATTTGACTCGATTTTGAGCCGCACTAAATGATCCGCCGCCGGGGCCGATCGGAGCCCCTCGTTGCGGTCGGCCGAACGGATCTTTTACATCTTCGGCAGGCTGCGGCACACCCTTCGGGAGACCACTCGTCCACCATGGCCATCGCTTCCAAGCCGAAGCGTCCGCGCCGGACGCCGCCTGCCCGCTCGTGCCTCGGTCCCGTTGCCGATCTCGAATCTCACCTGCCGTCTGAATGGTGGCGAAAGCTCTTCAACGCCCTCTATGTCAAGACCGACGGCGATGTCGTCGAGAACGCCGAGAACACGCGGCGCGACGTGGATTTCATCGTCAAGGCAGCAGCCGTGCAGCCGCACAGCCAGATCCTCGATCTGTGCTGCGGCCAGGGCCGCCATTGCCTCGAGCTGGCGCGCCGGGGCTTTCGCAACGTCACCGGCGTCGACCGCTCGCGCTACCTCGTGCGTCTGGCCCGCAAGCGAGCCCAGGCCGAGGGGCTTCAGGTCGTTTTCAAGGAAGGCGATGCCCGCAATCCCCGCCTCAACGAGGCGAGCTACGATTGCGTCGCCATCATGGGCAACTCGTTCGGCTATTTCTCGAACCAGCAGGATGACGAGAAGGTGCTGTCGACGGTCGGCAAGCTCTTGCGCCCGTCCGGCCAGATCGTGCTCGACATCACTGACGGCGCCTACATGGCCGAGCACTTCGACCGCCGCTCCTGGGAGTGGATCGACGAGCACCACTTCGTCTGTCGCGAGCGCTCGATCAGCCAGGATCGGGAGCGGCTCATCAGCCGCGAGGTGATCGTCAACGACGAGACCGGCGTCATCGCCGATCAATTCTACGCGGAGCGGCTCTATACGCGCGCCAGCATCACGAAGCTTCTGGAGAAGTGCGGCTTCCGCAACATCCGTCATCATGGCACGGCGGAGGCCGTCTCCGACCGCGACCAGGACCTCGGCATGATGGCGCGGCGCCTGCTGATCTCGGCGGACGCCCCCCAGCTGCCGGCGCGCAAGCCTCGCGGCAAGACCCCGCGCATCGACTTGACCGTCGTGATGGGTGATCCGCGACTGCCCGACCAGGTCAAGCTGAACGGGCAATTCAACGCCGAGGACCACGAGACCATACGCCGGCTCAAGGACGCGCTGGCGGAGCTGCCCAACTACAAGGTCCGCTATCTCGACAACCACGCCACGCTCGACCGTGACCTCGGCGAGCTGACGACCGACCTCGTGCTCAATCTTTGTGACGAAGGCTTCAACAACGACCCCTTCAAGGAGCTCCACGTCCCCGCGCTGCTCGAAATGCTGGAGATCCCTTACACGGGGGCCGGCCCGGGAGCGCTGGCGGCCTGCTACGACAAGGGCCTTGTGCGTGCCGTCGCGCAGTCGCTCGACGTGCCCGTGCCACTCGAGACCTACGTGCGGCCGGGCGACCAGGGCGCGACGCTACCCTCGGTCTTCCCCGCGCTGCTGAAGCCGAATACCGGCGACAGCTCGCAGGGCATCACCAAGGATGCCGTCGTCGACAATGAGCGTGCGCTCATCGACTACCTGGAGCGGTTGCGCACCCAGTTCCCGAAGCGTGGCCTGCTGGTCCAGGAGTTCCTCACCGGAGCCGAGTACTCGGTGAGCCTCGTCGGCAACCCCGATCAGGGCTTGCGGGCCCTGCCGATCCTCGAGGTCGACTACTCGCGGCTGCCGGACAGCTTGCCGCGCATCCTTGGCTACGAATCGAAGTGGCAGCCTGACAGCCCGTATTGGACCCAGGTGAAGTATCACGAGGCGCATCTGCCGGATCACATCCAGCAGCAACTCATCGAGAGCTGTGCGCGCCTCTTCGAGCGCCTCGGCTGTCGGGACTATGCCCGCTTCGACTTCCGGGCCGATGCCAAGGGCGAGATCAAGCTGCTGGAGGTCAACCCGAACCCTGGCTGGTGCTGGGACGGCAAGTTGAACCTGATGGCGAGCTTCCAGGGCATGCGCTACGCGGAGCTGCTCGGCCAGATCCTGCAGGCGGCGGAGGAGCGCCTCGGCATCCACGCCAAGCTGCAGGCCGCGGCCGCTGCTCAGCTGCCCGTCGCTGTGCGGGTGTAATCTTCGCGTAGTCGGGAAATCTGCAACGAGAAGCGGCGCGGCCTCCACGGAGGCCGCGCCGCTTGCGTCAGCAACGCCCGTCAGGCGTAGGCGAAGGCTGCGTCGTCCAGGTTCGTCGCGGGAATCTCGTCCTTTTCCGCCCAGTAGTCCTGATTGTGCATCCATTCGGGCGTGGTGCCCCGCTTCGGCAGCAGGGGCAGGGCGCGCTTCAGGTAGTTCGGGTTGAAGTTGTCCTCGTCGATGAACGGCAGCAGCGGCATGTTGTGGTCCTCGGACCGCAATTGCGGCATCACCTGCC